>JBAVGD010000337.1:0-21689 GCA_049684635.1 Solirubrobacterales bacterium
GCCCCCCCCATCGCCGGGCTCATCAGATGCGTGCGCCCGCCGCGGCCCTGTCGGCCTTCGAAGTTGCGGTTCGACGTCGAGGCGCAGCGCTCGCCCTCGGCAAGTGTGTCCGGGTTCATTCCCAGGCACATCGAGCAACCCGCCTCGCGCCACTCGAAACCCGCGGCCCGGAAGATCTCGTCTAGCCCCTCCGACTCCGCCGTCTCCTTCACCTGCTGGGAACCGGGGACAACCATCGCTCTGACCGAATCCGCCACCCGCCGGCCCTCAACGGTGGCGGCCGCCTCGCGCAGGTCCTCGACCCTTGAGTTCGTGCACGAGCCGATGAAGACGCGGTCGAGGCGCACGTCGGTCATCGGCATGCCCGGCTTCAGCGCCATGTACGCGAGAGCCCGTTCCGCTGACTCGCGGTCAGCCGGAGAGTCGATCGCGGCGGGGTCGGGAACGGCGTCAGTCACCTCGATGACCATGCCCGGGGTCGTCCCCCAGGTGACCATAGGCGAGATCCGCGCCGCGTCGATTTCGATCTCTGCGTCGAAAGTTGCGCCCTGATCCGTCGGCAGATCGGCCCACCGCTCGACCGCCGCCTCGAAGTCCCCGGGAGCCGCGAGGCGGCCTCGCACCCACTCGAAGGTCGTCCTGTCCGGAGCGATCATCCCAGCCCGGCCGCCTCCCTCGATGGTCATGTTGCAGACCGTCATCCGCCCCGGCATCGAGAGCGCCTCGACCGCCGGCCCGGCGTACTCGACCGCGTGCCCAACCATGCCACCGGTGCCCAGGCGCCCGATCGTCGCGAGAATCAAATCCTTGGGCGTGACGCCGGGACCCAGCGCTCCGCCGTAGGAGATGCGCATCGTCTTCGGGCGCTTCTGGACCAGGCACTGCGTTGCCAGGACGTGCTCGACCTCCGAAGTGCCTATGCCGAATGCGAGCGCGCCAAAGGCACCGTGGGTCGAGGTGTGGCTATCGCCGCAGACGATCGTCATGCCGGGCTGGGTAACCCCCAGCTCAGGGCCGATGACATGCACGATCCCCTGCCTCTCCGAGCCCAGCGAGTAGATCGGGATGCCGAACTCCTCGCAGTTGCGCTCCAGCGTTTCAACCTGGACGCGGGACAGCTGATCGGCGATCAGGCGGGCTGTCTTGGTGCCGTCCGTGGGGACGTTGTGGTCCGCCGTCGCCAGGGTCCTATCCGGCCGGCGCACGCCGCGCCCGGCCAGGCGCAGCCCATCGAAGGCCTGCGGTGAGGTGACCTCGTGGACCAGGTGCAGGTCGATGTAGATGAGGCCCTCGGAGACCTCATGGACCTCCCAGATCTTGTCGAACATGGTTCTTGGCATCGGCTTCTCTCGATCTCCTTGGAAATTACCTACGGCGTCAGGCGGGCGGTCAGGGGCCTGGGGTGCGTTCGACGGCGGCCTCGGCGGTGGCGGCCTCCGCCTCGCGAAGGGCAGCTCCCTCGAGCGCATTGGAAAGCGCTCGCACGTAGGCCCTGGCAGACGCCTCGAGGATGTCGGTGGAGACCCCCTGGCCGGTGGCGAGGCGACCGGCGGCGCGAAGCATGACCGTGACTTGGCCAAGCGCGTCCTCTCCGCCGGTCACAGCCTCGACCGCATACTGGCGCAGCTCGCACTCCGTGTCTGTTGCCTTCTGAATCGCGAGGAAGATCGCATCGACGGGGCCGTCGCCGCTGGCCTCCGCAACCGGCTCCTCGCCGGAGGGAAGCCTGACGGCGACCCGCGCCAGCGGATCGCGGCGCGAGCCGGCTTCAACCTCGAACCAGGCAAGCTCGTGCGTGTTCGCCCGCTCGCGCATCTCGTCGGAGACGATCGCCTCCAGGTCGAGCGCCGTCACCTGCTTCTTTCGGTCCGCGATCTCCTTGAACCGCTTGAAGGCCGCATTGAGGGCATTGCCCTCGACCTTGAAGCCCAGCTGTTCGAGGGCATCGCGCAGCGCATGCCGACCTGAGTGCTTGCCGAGCACGATCGAGTTCGACTCGAGTCCCACTTCGGTCGCGTCCATGATCTCGTACGTGGTGCGCTCCTTGAGCACTCCGTCCTGGTGGATCCCGGACTCATGGGCGAAAGCGTTGCGTCCTACCACCGCCTTGTTCGGTTGCACCTGGTAGCCGGTAAGGCGAGAGACCATGCGACTGGTGCGAGCCAGCTCGCGGGTCTCGATACCGGTGCTGAGCTCGTGAATGTCGGACCGCGTCCGGATCAGCATCACGATCTCCTCCAGCGAGCAGTTACCGGCACGCTCGCCGATCCCGTTGACGGCGCACTCGACCTGACGGGCACCGGCCAGCACGCCGGCGTAGGAGTTGGCCACGGCCAGACCGAGATCGTCATGGCAGTGGACAGACATCTCGACCCCCCGCAGAGCGGGAACGAGCTCGTAGAGGCGGCCGAAGTACTCCGCGTACTCCTCCGGCGTCGTGTAGCCGACCGTGTCCGGGATATTGATGACGGTGGCGCCCTCCTCCACAGCCACCGCGCAGACCTCGGCGGTGAACTCGAGATCGGCTCGGGTTGCGTCCATCGGCGAGAACTCAACGTCATCGCAGTAGGACTTCGCCAGCGCAACCGCGGCTCGAGCCTGGCCCTTGACGTCCTCGCGGTCGGTCTGCAGCTGATGCTCGATGTGGATGTCGGAGGTGGAGATGAAGGTATGGATGCGGGGCCTCTGGGCATCGCGGATCGCGCCCCAGGCCGCATCGATGTCGGCCTTGTGGGTACGGGCCAGGCCACACACGACCGGGCCCTCGACCTGGCGCGAGATTGCCTCGACGGCCTCGAAATCTCCATGCGAGGTGATCGGGAAGCCGGCCTCGATCACATCGACGCCGAGCCGTGCCAGCTGCTGGGCGATCTCGACCTTCTCCACGGTGTTGAGGGAGATGCCCGGTGACTGCTCGCCGTCCCGGAGCGTCGTGTCGAAGATGTGGACGCGGTTTGCGTCAGTTACGGACCCCATCGAACCTCCTCCTTCTCCAATCGAATCGAATGACCTTGTCTCTCGCGGCTAACGCGCCGCCCAGCGCTATTCCCCCCGAAGGGGGAGGAGAAGGAGTAGCGCAAGGCTGTCGAGCCGGTAAGTCATTCGTTGCGCCAGCTTAGCGCAGCTTGCAAGCCATGCCCAGGGTGGGACGGGGCCTCCGAAGAGCCGGTCCCGTCCAGCCCGCCGCTGCCAAGGTCTCCGCCTAGGGAGGATCAGGATCCGCCGGTTACTGGAACGGGCGGACTTCATTGTGACCCGGCCCGCCAACGATGACGTCCCTGCCCGGGCCACCGATCAGCTGATCGTCGCCCGGCCCGCCTAGGAGCGTGTCCTTGCCGGGCCCTCCGAAAATCGCGTCGATGCCGGCCCCGCCGCTGAGCTGGTCATCGCCAGGACCGCCCACCAGCTTGTCCGCCCCGGCGCCTCCGGCGAGTACGTCATCTCCGGCGCCACCTCGGAGCGTGACGGGAAGCAGGATGTTCTTTGCGACAGACACCTTGTCGGCTCCGACGCCGGCGTTCACTTCGAAGCCGCTGATCATCGGCGCCGGGCAAATCAGCTCGTTGGGATTGCCTTCGGGGTTGGTGCAAACCGCGCCGCCAACCTCGAGCTGGATCGCGGAGTCGATCACGTAGCTTCGTCCGTCCGGCGTGAGCCAGATTTCGATCACGTTCGGCGAATCGCCGCCGGCGAGGATCACGTTGAAGGCCTTCGATTGCACCGCGGAATCCTGCGGCGAGCCTTCAGCCGAGTTCTGCGGTGGCGATTGCGCGAGCGCAGGCTGCACCATCAGGCTCGTCAGCACGATGAACAGGGTGAGAAGCAGCTTCTTCATGGATTCGTCGCGTCCCCGTCGCTGGATCGGATCGGAGCGCGTGTTACGCAAACAGCGCGCATGGGCCGACGTTGCGGCCTCACTGGACGAATTCAGAGGTCAACTGACCGGCCGACGGAGAAGCCGTCGAGCTCGAGGATCTTGCCAATCGTTTCGCTGCGCACCGGTGCATCGGTGGTCAAAGCCATGACGGCGTGCTCGCCACCTGCCTCCGCACCAACCGCCGCGGAGATGATGTTCACCCCCTCCTCTCCAAACATCGTTCCCACTTTTCCAATCATGCCCGGTTGATCGGCATAGCGGAACACCGCCAGGTGCTGGGCAAACGGCAGGTAGAAGCTCTCGCCCCAGACCGCGACGAGGTAGGGCTCGTTACGCGGTCCCACCCCCGTCCCGGAAACCTCGACCGCACCGTCGGCGGAACCGAGACGCACGGTGACGAGCTCGGTGAAGTCCTCGGAGCCTGTGTCCTTGGTCTCGATCAGCTCTATGCCTCTCTCCTCCGCCATCTGTGGAGCATTGACCAGATTCACCGGCTCCTCCGTGTGGCCCGAGAGGATCCCGACCAGCACCGCGATGCCGAGCAGCCGGGTGTCGTGCGAGGCGATGCGACCCCGGAACTCGGCCGTGACGCGGTCGACCGATCCATCGCCGAGGCCTTGCGCGAGACGGCCAAGCTTTTCGCAAAGAGGGACGAACGGCGCCAGCGCCTCCATCTCCTCCGGCCGTACGGCGGCGATGTTGACCGCGTTGGTCACGACGCCACCGGTGAGCGCCGCCGTCACCTGTTCTGCGGTAACCACTCCAGCACGATCCTGGGCCTCGGCAGTCGAGGCACCGAGGTGTGGCGTGACGACGACATCGTCGCGGGCGAAAACCGCGTGATCGGTAAACGGCTCAGAGGGAAAGACGTCGAGCGCCGCGCCCGCGAGCTTGCCGGACTCCAGACCGCCCACTACAGCGTCAAGGTCGACCAGCTCGCCGCGAGCGCAGTTCACCAGGCGCGCCCCGTCCTTCATCGCAGCGATCGCATTGGCGTCGATCAGATTCAACGTGTCCGGCGTCTTCGGAACGTGCACGGTGACGATGTCGGCGAGGCCAAGCAACGCCTCGAGACTCAGGGCGCCCTCGACGCCCAGCTCGCGGAAGCGCTCGGCCGAGACGAACTTGTCAAACGCGACGACCTCCATCTCGAAACCCTGGGCCCGCTTCGCCACGAGCTGTCCGATGCGGCCAAAGCCAATGACGCCCAGGGTCTTGCCGTAAAGCTCCGTCCCCTTGAACCGGGGCCGTTCCCAGCCACCGCCGATGAGACTGGCATGGGCCTGCGGCACGTTTCGGCACAGCGCAAGCATCAAGGCCAGCGTGTGCTCGGCAGCCGCCACGGAATTCGATTCGGGCGCATTGGCGACCACAATGCCGCGGCGGGTCGCCGCGGCGATATCGACGTTGTCGACGCCGGTGCCCGCGCGGCCAATCACCTTCAGCCGGTCGGCGTGCCCGATCAGCTCGGCGGTCACTTGCGTCGCCGAGCGCACGAGGATCGCGTCGTAATTCGCAATGGCCTCGCGCAGCTCGTCATCGGACATCTCCAGGCCGAGGTCGACGTCGAAGTTCTCGCGCAGCAGGTCGACGCCCGAATCGGCGATCTTCTCCTTGACGAGAACCTTCACCGGGTGGCCTCGGCGACGTTCTCGACCACCCAATCGATGCAGGCGGTCAGGGCCTCGACGTCTGCCGGCTCCACCGCCGGGAACATGCCGATGCGGAGCTGGTTGCGGCCAAGCTTCCGGTAGGGCTCCACGTCGACGATCCCATTTGCCCGCAGCGCCGACGCAACCGCGGCGGCATCAACCGATTCGTCGAAGTCGATCGTGCCAACCACGAGGGAGCGCTTCGCGGCATCGTCGACGAACGGCGACGCGAAGTCGCTTCGATCGGCCCATCCGTAGAGGTGGCTCGAAGAGTCCCTCGTTCGCTTCACGCACCAATCGAGCCCGCCTTCAGCCAGCATCCACTCAACGCCCTCCGCAAGGAGCAGCAGCGTGGCGAGCGCCGGGGTGTTGTAGGTCTGGTTCTTGCGCGAGTTCTCGAGCGCCGTCTGCAGGGAGAGAAACGCGGGCTGCCAGCGATCCTCGGCTCCATCGAGCTCCTCGATCCGGGCGATCGCCGCCGGGCTGAGGAGGGCCAACCAGAGACCGCCGTCGGCACCGAAGGCCTTCTGGGGCGCGAAGTAGTAGGCGTCGGCCTGCGTCGCGTCGAGTGGCAGCCCCCCCGCCCCCGACGTTCCATCGATCAGGACGAGAGCGTCGCCTGTCGCGGCGGGGCGCTGGACGTCGACCATCACCCCGGTCGAGGTCTCGTTGTGCGCCCAGGCGATGACGTCGGCGTTCGGGTCCGCGACCGGCGCCGGCGCGTCACCGGGCGTGGCCTCGATCAGGATCGGGTCCTCAAGGAATGGAGCGGCGGCCGTGACCTTGGCGAACTTCTGGGAGAACTCGCCGTAGGTCAAATGCAGAGCGCGGGTCCGAACCAGCCACGCGGCCGCGGCGTCCCAGAACGCGGTTGCGCCGCCATTGCCGAGGGCGATCTCGTATCCGTCGGGAAGGCTGAAGAGATCGGCAAGGCCCGCGCGAACACGGCCAACCAGATCCCTCACCGGCGCCTGGCGATGCGAAGTGCCCATCAGATCGCTCCGCGAGGCGATGGCGGCCAGGGCCTCCGGCCTCACCTTCGAGGGCCCACACCCGAATCGCCCGTCGCCGGGCTTGAGGTGATCGGGAATCTGGGCTGTATCGGTCGTCGCGGTCATCGGCTACGCGGCGACAGGTTATTGACCGTCGCGGGTGGACCCTTGCGCGCCGGTGAGCGGCGATAGAGCCCATGGCCCGGTGGTCGGAGCGAGGCCCGCCGGTTAGGGTTGGGGCAACCAGTCAACCGCCACCAAAGGAGGCGTAGGGATGGAGGCAACTGCCGGTTCAGGACTACCGCCGCAGGACCCAATCGCGAGCTCGGGGCAACAGCAACACCCCCAGCTCGGCTTCTTTGCTTCGCTGAGGGACACGCGCTTCGATCACCTGATCACACCCACCCTGATCCGCTTCCTCTACATCGTGAGCGTGATCGTGCTTGCGATCGGCGCAATCGTCTTCATCATCGCGGCCTTCGTCAACAGCGCGGGTAGCGGAGTCGTGACGCTGATCCTCGCGCCCGTCATCGCCTTTATCTACCTGATCATGGTCAGGCTCTACCTCGAGCTGGTTGTCGTCGCCTTCAAGATCCGGGACGCCGCGGAACGGGTTGCGGAGAACACGAGTAAGCCGGGTGCCTAGACCTGTCCCGCGAGCGGGATCTGCCAGAGCGGAGGACCAGATGTCAAACGAAGAGCAGCCAGCGGAGGGCGTAACCAAGGGCGACGGATATTCCGTCGCCAGTCTCGACGACCTCGGCCAGGGGCCGGGCTTTCGCAAGATCCGCAAGGCATTGGGCGTGACCGCCTTCGGTGTCAACGCGATCGTGCTACCGCCCGGCTACGAGACCGGCCGGCACTACCACGAGCAGCAGGAGGAGCTGTACTTCCTGCATAGCGGGCGAATCGCGATCGAGTTCGGCGACGGCTCGACACACGAGCTGGAGCCCGGTGGCGTCGCGTGGGTCGACGCGCCGACGGTGCGCGGGATCCGCAACCTCAGCGATTCGGAAGAGGCCGTCTACGTGATCGTCGGCGGCAAGGACGGCTACGTCGGCCGCGACGGTCGCCAGCCAGAGGGCGAGACGCAGCGCTAGGCCCTCAGAACTCCTGGTCGATCCAGGGCATCATTTTGCGGAGGTCGCCGCCGACCTCCTCGACTTCGTGCGCCGCGCCCTCCTCGCGCATGCGAGCGAGGTTCTCACCGCCGGCGCGGTTCTCGGCGATCCACTCTCGGGCGAATTCGCCTGACTGTATTTCGCCGAGGATCTTCTTCATCGCCGCCCTTGACTCCTCGCCGATCACGCGCTTGCCGCGGGTCATGTCGCCGTACTCGGCGGTGTTGGAGATCGAGTAGCGCATCCCCTGGATACCCTTCTCATACATCAGGTCGGCGATCAGCTTCAGCTCATGCAGGCACTCGAAGTAGGCCAGGCGGGGGTCGTAGCCGGCTTCGACGAGAGTCTCGAAACCGGCCCGCACCAACTCGCTGGCCCCGCCGCAGAGAACGGCCTGCTCACCGAACAGGTCGGTCTCACACTCGTCCTTGAAGGTCGTCTCGATGATCGCGGCGCGGCCGCCGCCGATACCGGCGGCGTAAGCGAGAACGAGACCGTGTGCGTTGCCGGTCGCGTCCTGGTGGACAGCCATCAAGCAGGGAACTCCCGTGCCTTCCTCATACTGGCGGCGGACCAGGTGGCCGGGACCCTTCGGGGCGACCATGCCGACATCGACCCCCGGCGGGGGAACGATCTGCTCGAAGTGGATGGCGAAGCCGTGGGCGAAGAGCAGCAGGTTGCCGGGGGCGATCCCGTCGGAGATCTCGGCCTCCCAGACCTCGGCCTGCTTCTCGTCGGGAAGCAGGACCATGACGACGTCACCGCGGCTCGCAGCTTCGGCGATGTCGAGGACCTCGAGGCCCGCCTCCTCCGCCTTGGCGCGACTGGAGGAGTCCGGGCGCAGCCCCACGACCACGTCGACTCCCGAATCCCGCAGGTTGAGCGCGTGGGCGTGGCCCTGCGAGCCGTAGCCGAGGATGGCGACGGTCTTCCCCTCGAGCTTCGAAAGGTCGGCGTCCTTGTCGTAGAAGATGTCGTCGGTGCGCATGGTTGGCAGGCTAACGCAGCGCTCGCCTCAGCAGCTTGCCCGACGGCGTCCGCGGCAGGGCCGCGGCGAGCTCCACTCGCTTCGGGACCTTGAAGCCCGCAAGCGCCTCAGCGCAGTGGCGGCGTAACTCGTCCGGCGTCGTTTCGGCGCCATCCTCGAGTACGACGATCGCGGTGACCGCCTGCTGCCACTCGGGGTCCTCGCGACCGACGACCGCCGCGTCGGCCACGTCGGGATGCCGCAGCAGGACCTGCTCGACTTCCGCCGGCACGATGTTCTCGCCGCCGCTGACGATCATGTCGTCCATGCGGTCTTCCACGTAGAGAAACCCTTCGTCGTCGATCCGGCCCAGATCCCCCGTATGCAGCCAACCATCGGCGTCGGCGCGGCCCGGCGCGACGGTGGGCCCCTGAACGAGGATCTCGCCATCCTGAATCCGCAGGTGGGTTGTGAGGAGTGGCCGACCGGCGGATCCGAGCTTGCGCTGGGCGTCGCCGGGGGCAAGCGTCGTAACCTGGGAGCAGGCCTCGGTGAGCCCGTAGGTCTGAACGACAGTGGCTCCGCGCCCGATCGCCTCTTCGAGAGGCTCCTTTGGAACCGGGCCCCCGCCGACCAGGATCGCCCGCGGTCGGGACAGGTCGGCGCCGGCCTCGAGCAGGCGCGTGAGCATCGTCGTCACCACCGAGACGACCGTTATCCGGTCCTCCTCCAACGAAGCCGCCACCCGCTCGACGTCGAAGCCCTCGTGAAGGACCACGGTCGTTCCGTAGATGACCGAGCGCATGACGATCCCGAGACCGGCGATGTGGCTCAGCGGAAGGCAGCAAAGCCAGCGGTCCTCGGGCTCCACTCCGATGTTGAAGGCGGAGCCGACCGCGCTCCAGAGGAAGTTGCCATAGGTGAGTCCGACCGGACGCGGTTCGCCTGCGCTGCCACTGGTCAGGATCCGGCAGCAGAGGTCATCCATGTCGTGCTCTCCGAGCAAGGGCATATCGGCCTCGGTCTGGGTCAGCTGACCAGGGTCATCGAGGTTCACCGGTGGCTTCTCGGACGCGGTTACAGCTGCTCGCTCGCCCGCCGTCAGCAGTGGACTGAGCGGCAGCACAACCCCGCCGGCCTTCATCAGGGCGTGAACCAGCACCACTTGCTCGCGGCGCGGGTGCATGGTCAGCGCGGCCGTGGTGCCGCGCCGCACGCCATGTGCAACCAGGCGCCGTGCCACCCAAGTGGCCTCGGCCTCCAGCTCGGCGTAGCTGACCTCGGACCCGTCGGCTATCAGCGCCGTCCTGTCTGGGCAGCTTTGGGATCTCTGGGCGAGCCAGTCGTCGAGTTTCATTGGAGAGAGACGTTCACCAGGCGTCCCTGGTTATCGTTGCCCTCCGCATTCTTGCGAGCCGCCAGCCAGCACGCGGTCACCGACCGCCCAACCCCGGGGAGCATCGCTTGCCTCAACGCCATAAGAACGCCCCGCCCGAGCAGGATCTCTACGCGCCGATCGAGTGGCGCAGCGCCGCGGATTACGACGACATTCGCTACGAGACGGCGGACGGGATCGCCAAGGTGACCATCGATCGGCCAGACGTCCTCAACGCGTTCCGGCCGCAAACCCTGATCGAGATATCCGCCGCGCTCGAGCTGGCCCGAGAGGACGAGAAGGTCGGTGTCGTCATCCTTACCGGCGAGGGAGATCGGGCGTTCTGCGCCGGCGGCGACCAAGCCGTCCGCGGCGACACCGGCTACGTCGCCGAGGGCGCATCGCTTGGACGCTTCCACGTCACCGACCTGCAGGTGCAGATGCGCCGGTTACCGAAGCCGGTGGTGGCGATGGTTGCCGGCTACGCGATCGGCGGCGGCCACGTCCTCCACATCTGCTGCGACCTGACCATCGCCGCTGACAACGCCTGCTTCGGCCAGACCGGCCCCCGCGTCGGCTCCTGGGATGGCGGCTTCGGCGCCTCGCTGCTGCGCGATCTGGTGGGGACCAAGAAGGCAAAGGAGATCTGGCTTCTCTGCCGGCAGTACGACGCAGCCGAGGCGCAAGAGATGGGTCTCGTCAACACGGTGGTGCCGCTCGAGCGGCTCGAGCCGGAGACCGTGGCCTGGTGTCGCGAGATGCTCGCTCTGTCGCCCTTCGCGCTGCGACTGGTCAAGGCCGGCTTCAACGCCCATGAGGACGGCTACGCCGGGATCCAGCAGCTCGCCCACGACACGAACCTGCTCTTCTACGGCAGCGACGAGGCTCGCGAGGGGCGTGAGGCGTTCAAGCAGAAGCGGGCACCGGACTTCTCCCAATACCCCCGGAGACCGTGAAGGTGTCGGTGGCGCGGCGGATGGAGATCGCGAGATGAGGATTTGGCTGATGGCGGCGCGGCCGCGGACGCTGCCGGCGGCGATTGCGCCGGTTCTGGTGGGGACGGCGGCGGCTGTCGAATCGGCCGGGAAGCTGCCCCGTCCGGGCGCCTGCGTCGCCGCCCTGGTCGGCTCGATCTTCATCCAGATCGGGACCAACCTCGCAAACGACTACTCGGATGCCAAGCGGGGCGCCGATGCGGCCGACCGGCTCGGGCCCGTCCGCGTTACCTCTGCCGGACTGGTTACGCCGCAGCGGGTCCTGGTCGCAACCTGGATCGCCTTCGGGGTGGCGGTTGCCTGCGGGGCATACCTCGCAGCTGTGGCCGGGATCGTGATCCTCCTTATCGGAGCGGTCTCGATCGCGGCCGGGGTCCTCTACACGGGCGGTCCGCGGCCTTACGGCTACGCCGGTTTGGGCGAGGTGTTCGTCTTTCTCTTCTTCGGCCTGGTTGCGGTCAACGGCTCCTACTACGTGCAGGTTGAAAGGCTCGACGCGCTTCCGCTCGGCCTCTCGATCGCGATCGGATTCCTCGCCACGGCGATCCTCGTCGTCAACAACGTCCGCGACATCGAGACCGACCGCCGGGCAGGCAAGATGACGCTCGCCGTCCGCATGGGTCGAGCCAACGCGGTAAACCTGTACCGCCTGCTCGTGCTTGGCGCCTTCGTGGTCCTGCCAATCGCGCTGATCGCCGGCGATGCGAGCCTTCTGCCCCTGATCGGGCTTGCCGCCCTGCCGATGGCCGTCCCGCCGCTGCGCACCCTCTCAAGGCGCACCGATGGGCCCGCTCTCAACGGTGCCCTGGCCGCCACCGGTGCCCTACTCGCCGTCTTCAGCCTGCTGGTCTCGGTCGCCCTGCTGATCGCCGGCTGAGCACCTCGCGGTCGTCATTGCTTCCCGCGCACCGGTGCGGGTCCGGCCGGTTGGACGGTCTGGCCGGTGGAATGGCGAGACACGGCGAGCTCGAAGTGAGAAGCTCTCTCCTATGCGCATCGCATCGGCGGAGGTCATCCCCTACGCGCTCCCGTTTCGAAAGCCGTATGTGACGGCGGCAGGACGGCTTGACCGGCGCGAGATGGCGCTGCTGCGATTGCGATCAGAGGACGGGATCGTCGGCCTTGGCGAAGCCGTGCCGCTCTCCCTGCGAGGTGGATCGACCCTGCAACAGGTGGTGCGCGAGCTGGAGCATCTCGGCGAGTCCGACTCGCTCAACGAGGCGAGCCTGAGCGGCGGTGCCGGATCGCTCTCCGCTCCGGCGCGCTGCGCCGCCCTGACGGCGCTGCTGGACCTGCGAGGCCGTCGTGCCGCTGCCGAACACGGTGAGCCCGCCTCTCCAAACCCACCGGTCCGATGCAACGCCACCCTTGCCTCCGGCCCGCCGGCAATGGTTGCCGCCGAGGCCGAACGCTGGGCCGATGACGGCTTCTCGACCTTCAAGCTGAAGCTGGGTACCGGCGAGGACGTGGCGCAGGTCCGCGCGGTGCGCGAGGCGCTGGGGCCGGCAGCCAAGATCCGGGTTGACGCCAACGGTGCCTGGGATGTCGAGATCGCGAAGCGGACGCTTGGCGAACTCGAGGCATTCGACGTCGAGCTGGTCGAGCAGCCGGTCACCAGCCTCGCCGATGCCGCCGAGGTGGCGGGCTCGACCACCATCCCGATCGCAGGGGACGAGAGCATCGAGAGTCGCGCGGACGCCGAGCAGGCCGTTTCGATCGGCGCCTGCGAGTTGACCGGCGTCAAGCTCTCGAAGGTCGGCGGGCCCGAGGCGGCCATCCAGATCGCCGAGGTCCTCCCCGCCTACCTCTCGAGTTCGCTCGACGGTCCGGTCGGGATAGCCGCGGCGGCCCAGGTTGCCGAGACCCTCAGCGAGGCGATGGGCGATGACGGCCCCGGCCTCGCGCACGGCCTTGCGACCCAGCGCCTCTTCAGCTCCACCGTGGCCTCGGTCGGATGCGAATTGCGCGGCGACATGCTGTATCCGCCGGAAGGCCCCGGCCTGGGCGTCGAGATCGACGAGACTGCACTCGCCGCCCACCGCCTCTAGATGTAGTTCCTGACCACGTTGTTCATCCGGGCCTCCTTGGAGGCTGGGGGTGTCTACCCACCCAGCACCAAGGAGAAGACCCGGATGAAGATTCACGCTAATGCCCCCTTCGGTCCGAAGGGAAGGCTCACGATGGTCAGGCGCGTCACCGAGCAGGGGTGGTCGCTGACAGAGGCGGCCGAGGCCGCCGGAGTCAGCGAGCGCACCTGCTCGAAGTGGGTCGCCCGCTACCGCGCCGAGGGCGAGGCCGGCCTGCTCGATCGCAGCTCGGCCCCGAAGATCGTTGCCAACCGCACCGAAGAGCGGCGCATCGAGGCGATCGCGGCGCTGAGGAGGCTGCGGATGACCGGCGCGGAGATCGCCGAGTGCCTGGGGATGGCGCTCTCGACGGTCTCGGGGATCCTCACCGGCATCGGCCTCGGCAAGCTGAGCCGCCTGGGGCCACCCGAGCCGCCCAACCGCTACGAGCGCAAGCGGCCGGGGGAGTTGATCCACATCGACATCAAGAAGCTGGTGCGGATCGAAGGAGGAGCCGGGCACCGCATGACCGGCAAGCGCACCACGCACGCTCGCGGGGCGGGTTGGGAGTTCGTCCACGTCTGCGTCGACGACGCCACCCGCCTTGCCTACGTTGAGGTCCTCCCCGACGAAAAGGCGAGGACGTGCGTCGGCTTCCTGCGCCGGGCGGTGGCCTTCTACCGAGCACACGGGATCAAGGTCGAGCGCTTGATGACCGACAACGGCGGCGCCTACCGCTCGACGATCCACGCGATCGCCTGCCGGGCGCTGAAGATCCGCCACATCCGCACCCGGCCCTACCGGCCGCGGACCAACGGCAAGGCTGAGCGGTTCATCCGCACGATGCTGGGCGGCTGGGCCTACGGGGCGATCTACCGCTCCTCGGCCGAGCGCGCCGCAGCGCTATCCGGTTGGCTGGAGTTCTATAACTGGCGTAGACCACACGGCTCCCTCAGCCACAAGCCGCCCGGAGCTCGCCTCGGCGAGCTGAAGCGGAACAACCTGGTCGGGTCTTACATCTAGAGGCACCCACGACCTTGCGCGTAGCGCTGCTACGCGCGGCGGCTGCGAAATTCTGACTCAGGTCACTAGCCTGCGTGGCACTTTAGTCGGCACATAGCCGGCAAAGGAGCCAGCGCACCGGATGGACGCGACCAACGCAAACACCGCTCTCGCCTCCGCCTTCGCCGAGGAGCTGGCGCGCTGTGGGCTTCGCCATGCCGTCGTTTCCCCGGGCTCGCGTTCGACGCCCCTCGCCGTGGCGCTGTGGCGACAGCCGGAGATCGACGTAACGGTCATAGTCGACGAGCGCTCCGCCGCCTTCTTCGCCCTTGGCGCCGCCCAGGCCGGCGGTGCGCCGGTGGCCATCCTGTGCACCTCGGGAACCGCGGCCGCCAACTTCCATCCCGCGGTCTGCGAGGCCGACCACTCGGCGCTGCCGCTGCTCGTGCTGACGGCTGATCGCCCACCGGAGCTGCGTGGCATCGGCGCCGGGCAGGCGATCGACCAGTTGCGACTCTACGGCTCCTCGGTGCGCTGGTTCTGCGAAGTCGGCACGCATGTGGCCGACAACGATGGGCTCCTCCACTACCGCTCAACCGCGTGCCGAGCCTTCGCCGCGGCACGGGGCGAGCCCCGCCCGGGGCCCGTTCACCTCAACCTCCCCTTGCGCGAGCCGCTCGCTCCGCTGCCGGAGGCAGGAGCGGTCACCGCAACCGATCCGCTCGCCCTCGAAGGCCGCGACAGCCGCCCCCTGACCGCGGTCACGCCATTTGACGCCGAGCCGTCGGCGTTCCTGCTCGAGGAGGTCACCAAGCACATCGACGAAGCGATCTCCGGGGTGATCATCGCCGGGCGCCAGCTCGACCCGGAGCTGCGTGAGCCGCTTGCCCATCTGGCCCGCGTCGCCGGCTTCCCGATCCTTGCCGAGCCCACCTCGCAGATCCGCTGCGGCCCTCACGATCGCTCCCGCGTCGTCACCGCGTACGACCTGCTGCTTCGGGACGAGCGATTCAGCACCCGCGTCGTCCCGGACCTCGTCCTCCGCTTTGGCGAGATGCCGACCAGCAAGCCGTTGCGCGCCTGGCTGTCCGGCTCGGGGGCAGATCAGATCGTCGTCGACCCACTGGCGAGCTGGCACGAGCCGAGCCGCCGTGCGGCAGCCTTGCTGCGGGCCGATCCAACCGAGCTGGCCGCGGGCTGGGCCGCCCGTCTGGAAGAGGAGCGCGAGCCGCCGGCCGCCTGGCAGGATGCCGAGGCGGCGGCACGAGCGGCGTTAGAGGAAGAGCTTGCGAAGTCCGACACCGTGACCGAGCCCGGCCTGCAGCTGGCGCTCGGTGCCGCCTATGGCGATGACGAGATCGTCTACACCGCCTCGAGCATGCCGATCCGCGACCAGGAGGCCTTCCTGCCCAGTGACGCCACGGACGCCCTGTTCCTTTGCAACCGCGGCGCAAACGGGATCGACGGCCTGATCTCCTCGGGAATCGGCGCTGCCCACGCAACGGGACGGGCGACGACGATCGTCACGGGCGATCTCGGTTTGCTCCACGACATCGGAGGCCTTGCGGCGATGCGCGACGTGACAGCTCCGGTGCGGATCGTCGTTATCGATAACGGCGGCGGCGGCATCTTTCACTTCCTGCCCCAAGAGTCGGCGCTGGACGCGCGAGAGTTCGAAGCGCTGCTGGCAACGCCCAGGAGCTTCGATGCCGCCAAGGCCGCCGATCTTTTCGAGCTGCCCCATCGCAGGATCGAGACGCTCGATGAGCTGCCCGATGCACTTGCCGACGGCAGCTGCCTGCTCGAGGTTCGGGTTGACCGCAAGGCGAACGTCGAACTGCACCAGCGCCTCGCCGCCGCCGTTGCGACCGCGATCTCAGCGCCTGCCTAAAACCGGTTTTGGGATGAGCGTTCGCGCGTTGTCATCCCGCGGCGCAGGCGATTCCGCCAGCCTCGCGACCCAGGCCCGGTTGCCAGGCGGGACCAAAGTAGGCGGTCGACTTTTCGGAGAGGACCTTGGTCCGGCAGGTGCCGTCGGCGTTGATCTCCATGATCGCGTCGCCGAAACCGAAGAACGCCGCTTCGGATCCCGGGCCCGCGAACTGAACGTATGCGAGGCGCTGCCCCGATGGGTCCCAGCTCGGCCACACCTCTGTGTTCGGGGTCTTGAGAAGGCGCCTGACGCCGGAGCCGTCGGAATTCATGCGGTACAGGTCGCTTGTCGTTTCTACCTCTACCGACGCTTCCCCCTTGGATCTATGACGGTAAACGCGGTCGCGTAGGCCACCGAGAAAAGCAATCGCCGAACCATCGGGCGAGTAGACGCCATCGGTCGCGTTGCGCGACAGCACCGTCGTGCCCGAACCGTCCATGCGGTAGGCGACCAATTCGGAATCGGCGTGCCGACCCTTCTGGCGAGCGAGCGCGAGCGTGCTGCCGTCGGGCGAGAACGACGTCGGGGCGTTGTCCAGCCGGTTGCGCCAGCCGGTGATTTGACGTGCGGAGCCGCCGTTGATGTTCACGAGCCAGACGCTGGTGCTCGAAAACACCTCCGTTTCGCCGCCGTGCGCGTTGGGACGGCGGCGCTCTCGCCTGCGCGCGAAGGCCATCGTGTGACCGTCAGGCGCAAGGACCGGGCCAACGCCCCCACCCGTGCCGGCAACCTCCCGCAGGCCGCTGCCGTCAGCCCCGACGACGAAGATGCTCGACTGCGCCTGGTGCCGGCCGGTTGGCAGGCGAACGAAGGCGCTGAACGCCAGCAGGCTCCCGTCAGATGACCAGCTCGGCGCATCGAACGGCAAGGGCAGTGGCCCGCCGTGAAGTCCTCCGCCGGCAAGACGAAGGGGAAGCGCGCCCGTCTCGTCGACGGTCCCCACCTCCAGCCGGAGTGGGGAGGTGTGAAACCGGACAAAAGCGAGCCGAGGACCTTCGGGTGCCGCCGCGACGGCGCTGCCGACCGCCAGCGCAAGCGCCACAACCGCACCGACCGATGCCGCAAACCGTGAGGCCATACACCGCATCCTGACGATGGTCGGGCCTTCCTGTCACTCAGTCGGCAAGCAGAGGCAGCATTGCCCCGAGCTTGACCTCGGTCTCGGCCAGCTCCGCGGCCGGATCCGAGCCCGCGACTACGCCCACGCCGGCGTAGAGGTGAGCGGCTCGGTCCCGCAGCAGCGCGCTGCGCAGAGCAACGCAGAATTCACCGTCCTCGGTGGCGTCCATCCAACCGACCGGGCCGGCATACCAGCCACGATCCATTCGCTCAAGGGCATCGATCGCGGCCGCAGCCTCAGGCCAGGGCTCACCGCCCACCGCCGGTGTCGGATGCAGAAGGCCGGCCAGCTCGACCGCGGACCGCGGTTCGGCCAGCTGCGCGATCACCGGGGTGGCAAGGTGCTGGATGTTTGCGACCTTGATCACCTCCGGCTCGGCCCCTCGCTGCACCCAAACCGCATGCGGGCGAAGGGCGCGAACGATTCGATCAGCCACGATTCGCTGCTCGCGACGGTCCTTGTCGCTGCGCAGCAGCTTCTCGCCGAGATGGTCGTCAACGGCAGGATCGGAGCTGCGCCGGGTCGAGCCGGCAAGCGCCACCGTCGAGACGCTTGCACCCGACCGCCGCACGAGGAGCTCCGGGCTGGCACCGAGGAAGGCCGCCTCGGGCGTGCCACAGCAAAAGCAGAAGCAGGAGGGAAACTGATCGCGGAGTGCGCCGAAGATCGCCGCCGGTTCATGAGCGGATGCCCCGACGACCATGATCTCGCGGGCCAGCACCACCTTGCTCAGCCCGCTGGAGCGGATCCGATCGCTGGCCGCCGCAACCGCCCGCTCAAACTCCCGCGGCGGGTGCACGCTGCGAATCTCGGGACGACCGGTCGGGTGGGGATCGAGCAGCGGCAGCGGATCTCGCCGCAGTCCACTGACCCGGGAGGAAACACGGGCGATGGCGGCGTCCGCGTCCTCGCCCGGAGCCACCACCAAATTGACGGTCAGGAAGAGATCGTCTTGATTGCGGCACAGCGAGAGCTCGGGGAGAACCATCGACGCTGGGGCAAACGACGACCAGGGCGCGCTGCCGGCTCCTTTTGCGTCGAAGGAAAAGCCACCGGTCCAGACCGGCCCCGCGCCCGCGGGCAGCCCCACCGGCTCGTGGACGGTGGCGTCATCGCCAAGGCGCAAGCACTCCTCCGCCACATCCCGAAAGCGCCGGGCACCGCGGGAGCTCGCCTCATGGGCGACTCCAAGCGCCGCCAGCGCGAACCCTCGATCGGGCTGCTCCCAGCAGAACCAGCGATCGGAAGCCAGGCGCGAGCAAAAGACCGCCGCGACGGGGTCGACCCCATCGACGCGCACGGTGGCGCTTACAAGAGTGCGCCGCCTAGACCGCGAAGCCCGCTCTGCCCCGTCGCCCAGGCGGGCGAGCAAGGTGTCAGTCGGCGCCTCTGGCAATCGCAATCTCACCCGTTCGGACCATCTCGATCAGGCCATGGGGGCGGATCATCCGCTCGAAGGCCTCGACCTTGTCGGAGGAGCCGGTCACCTCGATCGTCATCGTGCGGCGCGAGACGTCGACGATCTTGGCCCGAAAGATCTCCGCGAACTGGATGATCTCCGCCCGGTTCTCGACCGCGGCCGAGACTTTGAACATCGCCATCTCACGGGCAACCGTCTCCTCGGGCTCCATGTCGCGGATCTTCAACACGTTGACCAGCTTGTGGAGCTGCTTCGTAACCTGGTCGATCGGGTGGACCGCCCCGTCCAGCGTAAGGGTGATACGCGAGACGCTGGGGTCGTCGGTCGGGCCCACGGCAAGGGTGTCGATGTTGAAGCCGCGCCGCGAGAACAGACCGGCAACGCGCGCCAGCACGCCCGGCTTGTTCTCCACCAGGATCGAGAGGATGTGCTTGCGCCCGCTCAGCTGACCCGGCACGCGCAGGTCCTCGAGCTTAACCAGGTCTGGGGTCCCGGCCTCCATCAGCCGACCATGTCCCTTGCCGCGGCACCGGCCGGAATCATCGGGAAGCAGTTCTCCTCGGGAGAGACGCGAACGTCCACAAGGACCGGGCCCTCGGTCTCAATCGCCTTCACCATCATCTCCTCGAGGTCGGCCGACTGCTCACAGCGCATACCGGTCGCCCCAAAGGCCTCCGCCAGCTTCACCCAGTCGGGACTTGGGCCGAGCTCAACCGAGCTGTAGCGACGTTCCCAGAACAGCTCCTGCCACTGGCGCACCATGCCCATGTAGCCGTTGTTCATCAGGAACACCTTGACCGGGATCTCTTCGGTAACGCAGGTGGCGAGCTCCTGGCAGGTCATGATCAGGCTGCCGTCGCCGGCCAGGCAAACGACTGTCTCCTCGGGGCAGGCGACCTTGGCGCCAACCGCCGCCGGCAGGCCGAAACCCATCGTCCCGAGGCCGCCGGAGTTGATCCAGCGGCGCGGTTTGTCGAAGCCGTAGTACTGCGCCGCCCACATCTGGTGCTGGCCGACGTCGGAGGTGACGATCGCGTCCCCTTCCGTTGCCCGGTGCATCGCCTCGATCATGAACTGGGGCTTGATCTCGCCGTCCTTGCCTGGCTCGTAGTGCAAGGGGTGCTCCTCCTGCCAGCCACGGATCCGCTTCCACCAGGGATCGAGGCGAGAGGAGTCGGTCTGCAGGGCCTTGTATTCGCGGCTCAACTCGGGCAGGACGCGCTTCGCGTCGCCGACGATCGGGATATGCGCAGGGACGTTCTTGGAGATCTCCGCGGGGTCGACGTCGATGTGGATGAATTTCGCGTGCGGCGCGAACTCCGAAAGCTTGCCGGTGATGCGGTCGTCGAAGCGGGCGCCGATCGCGACGATCAGGTCGGCTCCGTCCACCGCGTAGTTGGCGGTGCGGGTTCCGTGCATTCCCAGCATCCCCAGCCAGTGCTCATGCGAGGCCGGGAACGCCCCCAGGCCCATCAGGGTCGACGTGACCGGAAAGCGGTCGCAGGCCGCCAGCTCCCGCAGCTCCTCTGAGGCGTTGGCGTTGACCACGCCGCCACCCGTGTAGAAGACCGGCCGTTTCGCGTTGGCGAGCGCTTTGGCGGCGATCCGGATCTGTTTGACGTTCCCCCCGGTCGAAGGTTTGTAGCCCGCCAGCTCGACCGGCTCAGTGCGCGGCGTGTAGTCGATGTCAGCGCGCGAGAGATCCTGCGGGACGTCGATCAGGACCGGTCCGGGCCGGCCGGTCGAGGCGACGTGGAAAGCCTCGTGCACGTACTCGGGGATCTGGCGCGGATCGGTGGCTTGGAAGGAGTGCTTGACGAAGGGCAGGGTCGCGCCGAGGATGTCGGCCTCCTGGAAGCCGTCGGTGCCGATCAGCTCGGTACGGACCTGACCGGTGACGAAAACCGTCGGAACCGAATCCATCATCGCGTCGGCGATCGCGGTGACCAGGTTGGTCGCCCCCGGGCCCGACGTAGCGAAGGCGACCCCAACTCGGCCCGAAGCCTTCGCGTAACCCTCGGCGGCGTGGCCGCCGCCCTGCTCGTGGCGCACCTGGATGTGGCGCAGGTCAGCGTCGACGAGCGCGTCGTAGGTCGGCAGATTGGCGCCGCCGGGGATACCGAAGATGTGCTCGACCCCCTCAGCCCTAAGGCTCTGCATCAGCGCGTCCGCGGCTCTCATCGGATCGCGATGGTAGCAGCGGGCTATGCCTGGCCAGCAGGGGATTTGGTCGGATCCCACCGCGTCCGCGGATCGATCGAGCTCTCGATCACCTGCTCCTTGTAGCGCTCGATCGCATGCAGCATCGACTCCACCAGCTCCTCGCCGAGGAGCGTCGGCTTCAAACCAAGGTCGAGCAGCTTCGTGTGGGAGGCGTTGTAGTAGTGCTCTTCGAGCTCGACGCGGGGGTTGTCGACGTGCTGAACGGCAAGGGTGTAGCCAAGGTGCTCGCCCGCCGCCTTCACCAGTTGCGCCAGCTCCCCAACCGAGAACTGCTCCGTGAACTGATTGAAGACGCGAAACTCGCCGCGCTCGGCCGGGTTCTCGACCGCCAGCTCCACGCACTGCAGGGTGTCGCGGATGTTGAGGAAGCCGCGGGTCTGGCCGCCGGCTCCGTAGACGGTCAGCGGATGACCGATCACCGCCTGCACGCAGAACCGGTTGAGCACCGTGCCGAAGATCTCGTCGTAATCGAAGCGGGTGATGAGGCGCTCGTCCTTGGCCGTCTCCTCGGTCTCGATGCCGTAGACGACACCCTGGTTGAGATCGGTGGCGCGCAGGCCCCAGATGCGGCAGGCGAAGTGAAGATTGGTCGAGTCGTGCACCTTGGAGCAGTGATAGAGCGAGCCCGGAAGCTTGGGGAACGGAAGGTTGTCCGAGCGTCCCTTGTGGGAGATCTCGATGAAGCCCTCCTCGATATCGATGTTGGGGGTCCCGTACTCCCCCATCGTCCCGAGCTTGACCAGGTGGCAGTCGGGAACGTGGTCGCGCAGCGAGAAAAGCAGGTTGAGGGTGCCGATCACGTTCGTGTATTGGGTCTCGACGGCGCGCTCGCGCGACATCATCGAATAGGGCGCCGAGGGCTGCTCGCCGTAGTGGATCACCGCCTCGGGCAGGGTCTCGGCGACCACCTCGTCGAGGAAGTCCCCATCCTCCACCGCACCGACAT
>JBAVGD010000338.1:0-14920 GCA_049684635.1 Solirubrobacterales bacterium
ACTATACCGAGTGAGATAGAGCTTGGAGACCCCCGAGGCGAATGACGAGGACAAAGTCGCGGCCGACGCTGCGCTGCGAGCGGCTGAGGCATTCCGGCCGGGGGAGGAGCCGGGGGCGGATCCGGCCCCGGGGCGCGAGGGCGGTCGGATCGCCCGCTCGACGGCGTTTTTCTCCATCGCCACGGCGGCATCGAGGATCGCCGGCCTGGTTCGCGAGATCGTCGCCGCCGGCTATTACGGCGTGAGCGGCCCGATGTCGGCATTCACCATCGCCTTCCAGGTCCCGAATCTGGTTCGCAGCCTTTTTGCCGATGCCGCGCTCCAGCCGGCGTTCATACCGGTCTTCACCGAGCAGCTGGAGAAGCGGAACTACCGGGAGGCCTTCCGGCTGGCCTCGACGCTGCTGCTGCTCGTGACCCTCGTACTCGGTGCGATCACGGCGCTGTTCGTCCTCGCCGCCCCGCTGATCATGCCCCTCTTTGCCCCCGGCTACGAAGGGGCGCTGCTCGATCTCACCGTCACCCTTTCCCAGGTCCTGTTCCCGATTCTCATCATGCTCGGGGTCAGCGGAATCGTCGTCGGCATCCTCAACAGCTACGACCGCTTCGGCGCTTTTGCCATTGCGCCCCTCTTCTGGAACCTGACGATCATTGTCGTGCTGGTGCTGGTTGCGCCGGCCTTCCACGGCCAGAACCGGATCTACGCCTATGCGATCGGGATCCTCGCCGGGACGCTGGTGCAGCTCGCGATTCCGGTCTTCGACCTGCGCAACACCCCCTTCCGGTTCGAATGGAGCTTCGCCTGGCGCAACCGCGATGTCAGGCGGGTTCTCCTGCTGATGCTGCCGGTCACGATCAGCCTCGGACTGATCAACTTCAACCTCCTGATCAACAGCCTCTTCGGCAGCCTGGTTAGCGAAAAAGCGCCGGCGGCTATCGACAAAGCCTTCAGGATCTATCAGCTGCCTCAGGGCATCTTCTCGGTCGCGATCGCGACCGTTCTGTTCCCAACGCTTGCCCGCTTTGCCGCGCGTGGAGAACACGAGAACCTGCGGGCGACGATGGCAAACGGGATGAGGCAGATCCTCTTCGTCCTCGTGCCGGCAGCGGCCGTTGTGCTCGTGCTCTCCGAACCAATGATCCGGCTGGTCTATCAGCGCGGGGAGTTCGCCCCCGATCAGACGGCGCTGGTTGCCACGGCGCTCTTCTGGTTTGCCTTTTCGCTTCCGACCAACGGCCTCTACCTGCTGCAGACGCGCACCTTCTTCAGCCTGCAACGACCCTGGATGGCGACCGGGCTGGCCGGCTTCGACCTGACCGTCTCCACCCTGGCCGCACTGGCGCTCTATAAGCCGTACGGAGCGGGGGGGATCGTTGCCGGCACCGGCATCGGCACAACGGTCGCCGTCGTTGCCCAGGCGATCGTGCTGCGCCGCGAGTTCGGCGGCCTCGAGCTGCGACGGCTGCTTTCCACCAGCTTGCGGATCACCATTGCCGCAGCGGCTCTCGCGGCGGTGAGCTTCGGCGTCTGGGATGTACTCGACAGCGCGCTTGGTCGCGGCCTCGGCGGTCAGCTCGTTTCCGTGGGCGCCGCGTTCGCGGTGGGCGGCTTGGTCTACATCGCGGTGGCGAGGGTTCTGCGGATCGGTGAGCTCGAGCAGATCGCCCGTCTCTTGCGTCGCGGTTAGCCGCGATGAGCGCCGCTCGCTATCTGTTGGGAGTCGCCGAGGTCGGCCTGCTCGGTGCCTTCGCGCTTGCCGCTGCCGTTCGCCTGCGCGCGAGGTTGCTGCCGCAGCTGTCGGGTGCCCCTGCCTGTCTTGCCGCTGCGGTCCTGGGCCTCGCACTCCTGATCTGGAGCGCGCAGCTGCTGGGCACCTTTGGGCTGTTCGAGCCGTTGCCGTATCTCGTCATGGTTGGCGCTGTCGGATTTGGCACCTGGGTGCTCGGGCGCGGGCGGCACCGGACCGGGGAGGAGACCCGGACGCGAAACGGGCCTGCCGTGCCCCAATCGGGCCGGAAGGACGGCGACCGAACCGGCGAGAGACGGATTGATGCAGCAGCCCTGGTTGCGCTACTGATCGCCGCGGCGGCCGTCATTCACTTTGCGGCGGGGGTGCGGGTGCGGCTCAGCACGGGGATGACCGGCTTCGACTCCACCTGGTACCACGGGCCGTTCGCCGCGGGGTTCTTCCAAACCGCCGACACCTGGGCCCTGCACTTCATCGCGCCGCAGTTCCTGGCCTGGTTCTACCCAGCGAACGGGGAAATCTTTCACGCGATCGGAATGCTCGCGTTCGATCGCGACATCCTCTCGCCGCTGCTCAATCTCGGCTGGTTTGCCGCCTGCCTGGTGGCTGCCTGGTGTATCGGTCGCCCGTATCGGGTCGCGCCGGCGTCCCTCGCCCTCGCCGCCCTCGCGCTGAGCGTTCCCGCCCTTTCCGATCAGGCCGGGGAGGCGAGGAACGACCTCGTCGCGATCTTCTTCCTCCTCGCGGCCATTGGGATCGTGCTCAACGCAGGCGCCACTCGTTCCGGCGATGGTGGGGGTCTTACGGCGGCGGTGCTTGGGGTCGCCGGCCTGGCGGTGGGCCTGGCCGCCGGGACGAAGCTCAATTTCCTCATCCCCGCGGTGATCTTCCTCATCGGTCTCGCCGTAATTTCGCCTCGCGGAGCCAGGGGGCGGGCCTTTGGAGTTGCCAGCTTGGCCGCGCTGGCAGGCGGTGGATACTGGTACCTGCGTAACCTCGCTCACGCCGGTAACCCGCTGCCGTGGTTCGACCGGGCCGGGCCGATCTCGTTACCGGCGCCGGGACAGCAATTGGGAGGCCGCGAAGCGCACAGCGTGCTCGGCTACGCGACCGATGGCTCGGTCTGGTCCAGCTGGTTCCTGCCGGGGCTGCACCACGGGCTTGGGCTTCTCTGGCCGTTGCTGGTGGCAGCTGCGCTGCTCGGCCTCATCCTTGCGCTCGGTCGCCGGTCCAGTCCTCTGCTCCGCCTTGTCGGTGCCGTTGGCCTCGCGGCGCTCCTTGCCTGGTTTATCGCTCCCACCTCCGCCTCCGGACCGCCGGGGATGCCGCATGGATTCGAGTCTGGATTGCGCTACCTGGCTCCGGCGCTGGTCCTCGGCCTTGCGTTGCTCCCCACGACCCCGGTCCTACGCGACCGCGTTGCGCGACTGCTGAAGCGGGGCCCGTCGCTTCGCTGCCGCCGGATATCGACGCCGCGAACGACGGGGCGGCTGGTCGTCCTGGTCGCTCTGGTGTTCCTGCTCGCGGTCGCGGCGGGCTACCCGATCCAGCGCCACTACCTGCGGAACCGCTACGCGAGCCCTGACTTCACCACCCCCGGCCTCGACGCTGCTTTCAAGTGGGCTCGATCGATCTCCGACGCTCGAATCGCCACCACCAGTACCCGTCAGTACCCGCTCTTCGGCACCGACCTCTCCAACCACGTCCAGTTCGTCGGCATCGAGCGTCCGAACGGCGGATTCGTCGCGCCTGCCTCCTGCCGCGCTTGGCGCCGCACCATCAACGCCGGCAACTACGACTATGTCGTGACCAGCCGCGACCGCGTCGAACCCGGCAAGCCGGCCTACCCAGAGTCAGCACGCTGGACCGAAGGCCCGTGGGCGAAGGTCGTCCTTCGAGTCCCCCCCACGGTCGTCTACCAGCTCACCAACCCCCTGAACCCTTCACGCTGCCGCTGAGCAAACGCTTCGAACAGAAGATCGTCCCCCCCAACCACTCCCCTGCTCAAGCGCCTGAATCCGTCGGCGTGCCGCCGATCGACGTCTCTCACGCGGGTGGCGTCGGCAGGAGGGGGCCGAGGACGTACACCTCGCCCGCAGGTCCCCTCCTGGCGACGACAGGACCCGCGTGTCTGGCGCGCCATACTCCGGCACCCCGATGGACCACATCCGCAACTTCTCGATCATCGCCCACATCGACCACGGCAAGTCGACGCTTGCCGACCGCATTCTGGAGATCACGGGGGCGATCGATCCCAAGAAAATGCGCGCTCAGGTGCTCGATTCCATGGACCTCGAGCGCGAGCGCGGGATCACCATCAAGGCGCAGGCGGTGCGGGTGGAGTACCGGGCGTCTGACGGGCAGGTCTATCACCTGCATTTGATCGACACGCCGGGGCATGTCGACTTCTCATACGAGGTCTCGCGCAGCCTCGCCGCCTGCGAGGGGGCGTTGCTCGTCGTCGATGCCGCGCAGGGGGTCGAGGCACAGACGGTTGCCAATACCTACCTCGCGGTCGAGAACGGCCTCGAGCTGATCCCCGTCATCAACAAGGTGGATCTACCGAGCGCCGAGCCGGAGCGGGTGGCGGGCGAAATCGCCGATCTGCTCGGCTGCGACCCCAGTGACGCGATGCCGATCTCGGCCAAGACCGGGGAGGGGGTGGTCGACGTTCTGGAGGCGATTGTCGCCCGCGTGCCGCCGCCTCAGGGAGAGCCGGAAGCTCCCACCCGCGCTCTCATCTTCGACTCCGAGTTCGACCAGTACCGTGGCGTGATCGCCTACGTGCGGATGGTCGACGGCGCCTTTCGCAAGCACGGGCGGATCCTGGCGATGCAGAACGGCACCGAGGCCGACATCGACGACATCGGCTTCTTTCGCCCGGTGATGACCGGCGTGCAGGGCATGGAGGCGGGCGACGTCGGCTACCTGATCACCGGGATCAAGGACGTTGCCAAGCTGCGCGTCGGCGACACGCTGACCTCGCTGGAGCGGCCCGCCGGCGAGCCCCTGGAGGGCTACCGCGAGGTGCGGCCGATGGTCTTCTGCGGTCTCTTCCCGATCGATACGGATCGCTACGAGGACCTGCGCGACGCGCTTGACAAGCTCGCCCTCAACGACGCCGCCCTCTCCTACGAGCCGGAGACCTCCGAGGCGCTCGGCTTCGGCTTCCGTGCCGGCTTCCTCGGCCTGCTCCACATGGAGATCGTTCGCGAGCGCCTCGAACGCGAGTACGGGCTCGAGCTGCTGGCGACGACTCCGAACGTTCGCTACGAGGTCCACCTGACGAGCGGCAGGGAGATCGAGGTCCACAGTCCCACCGACCTGCCCGATCCCGGCATGATCGAGGAGATCGAAGAGCCCTACATCCGCGCCACGATCATCTGTCCCTCCGAGCAGGTCGGTGCCGTGATGGAGCTCTGCCAGTCGCGCCGGGGTACTCACGTCGACATGCACTACCTGAGCCCGCAGCGGGTTCAGATTCGTTATGACCTGCCGCTTGCCGAGATCGTCCTCGACTTCTTCGACCTGCTCAAGTCTTCGACCCGCGGATACGCCTCGCTCGACTACGAGCCGATTGGCAACCGCGCCTCCGACCTGGTCAAGGTCGACATCCTGCTGGCCGGCGACAAGGTCGACGCCCTTTCGATCATCGTTCACCGCGACTTCGCCTACGACCAGGGCAAGCGGTTGGTCGAGCGGTTGCGCAAGACGATCCCGCGCCAGCTCTTCGATATTCCCGTGCAGGCGGCAATCGGCTCCAGGGTGCTGGCGCGGGAGACGGTGAAGGCCCTGCGCAAGGACGTCACGGCGAAGCTCTACGGCGGCGACGTCACCCGCAAGCAGAAGCTGCTGAAGAAGCAGAAAGCCGGTAAGAAGCGGATGAAGCAGGTGGGTCGCGTAGAGGTGCCCCAGGAGGCGTTCCTGGCAGTCCTTGAGATCGACGAGTAGATAGGGTCCCCGTCCATGGCGATCAAGACGGAGGCTGTTGGCAAGCAGTGGCCCGCCACGACCTATGAGGTGGGCAAGGAAAAGATCAAGGAGTACGCGACCGTGATCGGGCTCACCAACCCGGTTCACTTCGACCGCGACGCCGCGAAGGCGGCCGGCTACCGGGATGTCGTCGCACCACCGATGTTCTGCGTGGTTTACAGCGCGCCCGCCCTGGCGCCGGCGATGTTCGATCCGGAGGTCGGCATGAATTTCGCGGCGATGGTGCACGGCGGCCAGGAGTTCGAGTGGGACGAGCCGGCCTGCTGCGGCGACGAGATCACGACCAGTGCGAAGTGCCTGGAGATCTACGAGAAGGACGGCAAGGGTTTCTACGTCTTCGAGTCCAACTCGGTCAACCAGAACGGCGAGCAGGTTGTGCGCGGCATCTGGACGAACATCGTCAGGGGGGTGTGAGATGCCTGAGCTGAACGCCGGCGACGCAGTGCCTGAGCTGCGGGTCACGCCGGACAAGTACCTGCCGCATCGCTACGCCGGCGCTTCGGGAGATTTCAACCCGATCCACATCGACGCCGAGTTCGCGAAGGCGGTGGGCCTTCCAAACACGATCCTCCACGGGCTTTACATGATGGGCCTCGTCGCCCGCGCCAATACCGAGCTTGCCGGCGGCGACCCGCGTGCGTTGAAGCGGCTCTCGGTTCAGTTTCGAGGGATGGGTGCCCCCGAGCAGGAGATCGTCGTCACGGGCACCGTGAAGTCGGCCGAGGATGGTCGCGTGGTCGTCGACACGGTCGCCGCTCAGGGCGAGAACCAGACGATCCGCAATGCGGAGGCAGAAGTCGAGCTGTAGGGGGAGGGCGGGGGTGTCCCTCCCGCTTGCTGGGTTTTTCGCCAGAGGCGCCGATGGCCGTCCGAGGTCGTGGGTGGGGCGAAAAAGAGGACGCCGCTGCGCGGGAGGGACACCCCCGCCCTCCCTTCTAGACTTGGGGCATGCTTTCCAAGCGACAGGAGCTGATCCTCGGGCTGGTCGTGGATGTCCACCTGGCGGCCGCGAGGCCGGTTGCCTCGAAGCAGATCGCCGAGAAGCCCGGCGTGCATTGGGGCCCCTCGACCGTGCGGGCGGAGCTGGCTGCGCTTGAGGCGGCCGGCTACCTGTCTCATCCCCACACCTCCGCCGGCCGCGTCCCGACGGATGCCGGATATCGCCGCTACGTGGACCTCATGCTCGCCTCGGGCGGGCCGCCCGCCGAGACCGGCGTCGAGCTGGAGCTCTCACGCCTGCGCCGGGAGATCGACCAGGCGATGCGGGAGACAACCGCGGCGCTGGTCCATGTCACGGATCTGATGGCGCTTGCCACCGCCCCCCCTGACACGGTCGCGGCGACGATCCACAGCGTCGAGGTGCTGCGGCTCCAGCCTCGCCGGGTCATGGTGGTGGCAATCGCCTCCAACGGTGCGGTTGCAAAGCGGATCTTCGATTTCGAAAGACCGGTCGATCCCGGTCTGGTCGAGTGGGCTTCGAGCTATCTGAACGAGTCCCTGACCGGCATGAGTGTCGGCGCGCGGATGATCGCCAGCCGCCTCTCGGACCCCGAGCTTGGCTCGGCCGAGGCGGAGTTCCTTGCGACCCTTGGGCCCGCCCTCACGGGACTCGAGGACGAAGCCGGCGAAACCCTCTACACCGATGGCGCCGCCCGGCTGCTTTCGAAAGCCCACGTGGCGGACCTGCCCCACGCGGACCGCTTGATGACGGCCCTGGAGGAGCGGGCCAGCCTGCTTGACGTGCTGCGCTCGGCACTCGACCAGCACTCGGTCTTCGTCTGGATCGGCGCCGAGAATCCGCAACCGGAGCTGCGCTCGGTCAGCGTCGTGGGAGCCAACTACGGGCTTGCGCATCGCAATCTCGGGTCTGTCGGCGTGCTCGGGCCGCTGCGGATGGACTACGCGACGGCGATCGCCTCGGTGCGCGATGCGGCTCGCGAGCTGTCGCGCTACTGCGAGACCGTTTACGGCAGCTGAGAAATGCCCGCTGACTACTACGAGGTCCTCGGGGTTCACCGGGATGCCTCCCCAGCAGAAGTGAAGAGCGCCTTCCGCCGCCTCGCCCGCGAGTTGCACCCCGACGTGAATAGCCACGATCCCGAGGCGGAGGAGAAGTTCAAGGCCGCGGCAGAGGCCTACGAGGTGCTCTCCGATCCAGAGCGCCGCAGCCGTTACGACGCCTACGGACCCGAGGGTCTGCGCTCGGGCGGCTTCCCGCCCGGCGGCTTCCACTCGGTGGAGGACATCTTCCAGGCCTTCTTCGGGGGCGGCGGCTTCTCATTCGAAGTGCGGCGGGGCCCGATGCGCGGGCAGGACCTGATTCACACGGTCGAGATCTCCGCGGTCGACGCGATGCTCGGGGCGAAGCTCCTTGTTCCCAGCCACGAGGGAGAGCGCGAGATCGAGCTGCCGCCGGGGACCCAGCCTGGGACGCAATACGCCCTGCGAGGGCACGGGATGCCGGGCTCGAACGGGGGACCCCCGGGCGATCTCGTGATCGCCGTGCACGTCGTCGTGCCGACCGACCTCTCCGCCGAGCAACGTGAGGCCGCGGAGAGGTTGAACGGGATGCTCGAGCCGCGCAACATCCCCTCGCAGCGCGGTCACGAGAGCTTCTTCTCCCGCGTCCGCAGAGCCTTCGATTGATTCGCCTGGCGGTCCGTTGCTCGCCCGAGCAGTCCGAGTTCGTCCTTGCGGAGCTGGTCGTGCTGGCGCCGAATGGCGTTGAGGAGGAGCACGGCCCCGGTTATGTGGAGTACGCGATCTACGGCGGCGAGGGGGAGCTTCCCGAGCTGGGCGAGCTCGAGGCAGCCGCCGGCGATGGCCTGGTCGAGGTGGTTGCCACCGAGGTTCCGGATGACTGGGCTGACCGCTGGCAGGACTTTCACAAACCGGTCCTCGTCGGTGGCCGCCTCTGGGTGCGGCCGTCCTGGGAGGAATCTCGCGATGGCGCCATCGATCTGGTTGTCGATCCGGGTCAAGCCTTTGGCACCGGTGCGCATCCGACGACGCGCCTGTCGCTGGAGCTGTTGCTGGAGCTTGCCGAGCGTGGTGGGGCGGGCGGTCCGCTGAGCGACCTCGGCACAGGCTCGGGACTGCTCGCGATCGCCGCGGCCAAGCTCGGGTGGGGACCGGTGACGGGCTACGACTACGAGGCGGTTGCTCTGGAGGTGGCTGCGACGAACGCTGAGGCCAACGGCGTCGCGGTCGGGTTGGAGCGGGCAGATCTGCGCATGGGCCTGCCGGCGCTCGCACCGACCGTGGTCGCGAACCTCACCGCGCCGGTGCTGCGCGCCGTGGCCGGTTTCCTGACTGAAGACGGGCGACCGCGGGTCATGGTCTGCTCGGGACTTCTTCCCCGCGAGTTGGATGGAGTGGCGGCCGCCTTCGCTCCGGCCGGTCTCGCCGAGGCCGAGCGTCGCCACGAGGGCGACTGGGCCGCGCTGTTACTGCGCGCGTGATCGGCGCCTTCATCGGCATCTAGCCGCGCAGCGCGCCAATGCCGCCGAGAGCGTGTGTATGTTTCCGGCCCTTGGTTGCCGGGATCATCACCTTCTACTGGACGGTTGTCTTCGTCCACGTCCTCGCGGTCGTGGCCGGATTCGGGCCAACCTTCGTCTACCCGATCCTCTCGCGCACCGCGCGCAAGAAGTACCCACGCAGCCTTCCCTACGTGTTGCGGACGATGGACCGGATCGGCAAGATGGTGATCGGCCCCGCCTCGTTCCTGATCCTCCTCACCGGGATCTACCTCGTCTCGAACGGGCCCTATGACTTCAGCGCGAAGTTCGTGCAGGTGGCCTTCCCGATCCTGATCGTGCTGATCCCCATGTGCCCGCTCTACTTCGGTCGCACCGAGCTGAAGCTGGCGGATCTGGCGGAGCGCGACATTGCCGCCTCGGGTTCGGATGACGGAGCCGTCACCTTCAGCAGCGAGTTCGACGCGCTGCTCAAGCAGCTGACGATCGTGATCCGGCTGGCGAACGTGGCGATCCTCGTCGCCCTCTTCTTCATGGTCGTCAAACCCTGACGCCCGACGCGCCGTTGATGGTCAGCGGCGGTCACGCGGTGCCCGGCGCCGATTACCCTTAGTGAGATGAGTGTTCTCGAGCAGGTGCAGGCGGATGTGCGCATCGCGATGAAAGCGCGTGAGCGTGAGCGTGCCGCGGCGCTGCGGATGATCGTCGACTCGCTCCAGCAGGACGCCAAGCTGGGCAAGGGCGACGAGGTCGCGGTCCTGCAACGAGAGCGCAAGAAGCGGCTGGAGGCGGCGCAGGCCTTCGAGGATGCCGGGCGCCCCGAGCAGGCGGCCGTCGAGCGATCCGAGGCTGAGCTGATCGACGGTTATCTGCCCGAGCAGCTCTCGGACGGGGAGCTCTTGGACCTGGTCGACGCGGCTGTCGCCGAGACCGGTGCCAGCGAGCAGCGACAGATGGGCCAGGTGATGTCGGCGCTGATGCCAAAGGTTGGCGGGCGCGCCGACGGCAAGCGGGTTAGCGCGGCGGTGCGTGAGCGGCTTGGCTCGTAGGCAGCTGACGCTCGACAACACCGTTGCCGCGGAGCTGGCGGGCTCCGAGGACGCCGTCCTGCGGGCGCTCCGCGGCCACCTCGACTGCGAGTTTCATCTGCGAGGCAACGTCCTGACCCTCGACGGCGAGTCGGGTGACGTGCAGACTGCGGCAACGGTGATCGACGAGCTTGTCGATCTGATCGAGCAGGGACATGAGGTGGCGCCCGGCACGATCGAAGCCGTCGCCGGCGCGCTCGACGCGCACGAGAGTCCCGCGAAGATCCTCGAGGACGTCGTCTGGCGCCACCGCAACACCAAGGTGACGCCGAAGACGCTGAACCAGAAACGCTACGTGGATTCGATCCGGCGTCAGACGATCACCTTTGGCATCGGGCCCGCCGGCACGGGTAAGACCTTTCTCGCGGTTGCGATGGCCGCGGCGGCCCTGGCCGATCGACAGGTGCAGCGGATCATCCTCACCCGGCCGGCGGTTGAGGCCGGCGAGCGGCTCGGGTTCCTCCCGGGCGACATCCAGGCCAAGGTCGATCCCTACCTTCGGCCCCTCTTCGACGCCCTCTACGACATGCTGGATCCCGATCGGGTGAACGGCTATTTCGAGCGCGGCGTGATCGAGGTTGCCCCGCTTGCCTTCATGCGCGGTCGCACGCTCAACGACTCATTCGTGATCCTCGATGAGGCGCAGAACACGAGCCCCGAGCAGATGAAGATGTTCTTGACGCGGCTTGGCTTCAACTCGCGAATGGTCGTGACCGGGGACATCACCCAAATCGACCTTCCGACGGACCAGCGCTCGGGGTTGATCGCGGTGCGGGAGATCCTCAGCGACGTCAAGGACATCGCCTTCGTTCACTTCGGCGGGGAGGATGTGGTCCGCCACAAGCTGGTGCAGCGAATCGTGGCCGCGTATGGCGAACATGGAACCCGAGAGCGCAGGAAAGACGACGAAGCGCCAGCTCCCGAGCCGAGTTGATCTTTCCGACGTGCCGGTTCAGCTGCGTCCCGCCGTTGCCGCCGCGCTGGCGGCCGCCGGCGTCGCCGACGGGCACCTGGCGGTCGAGCTCGTCGATCCGGATCGCATCCGGCGGTTGAACCGCGAGCATCGCAACCAGGATGTCCCCACCGACGTCCTCGCCTTTCCGGTGGATGGCGCCGGTCCAACCGCGGGACCCCGCGAGCTCGGGGATGTGGCGATTTGCGAGGAGCACTGCTCCGATGTCACTGAAGCCGCGGTCCACGGCGTCCTTCATCTGTGTGGCTATGACCACGAGACCGACGACGGAGCGATGCTCGACCTGCAGGCGCGGGTAGTCGAGGGATTGCGATGACGAGCTCCGGTTTCATCGGTCTGGCGGGCAGGCCCAACGTTGGCAAGTCGACGCTGGTCAACGCGATCGTCGGCAGCCACGTGGCGATCGTCTCGATGCGTCCCCAGACGACGCGGCGAGCGATTCGCGGCATCTCCACCGATCAGGCTGCCGGCCGGCAACTTGTCCTCGTCGACCTGCCCGGCGTGCAGCGCCCGCGCGATGTGCTGACGGAGCGCATGCAGCGCCGCGTCGAGCGTGAGCTGGCCGACTCCGACGTCGCCCTGCTGGTCGTCAACGGCGAGGATGGGATTGGACCGGGGGACCGTTTCATCGCCCGCGCGCTGCTTGGGGCGAGTCGAGATACCCCGACGATCTGCGCGGTCAACAAGGTGGATAGGGTCGGCCCGAACGAGCTGGTTCCGGTGCTCGCGCAGGCCGCGGAGCTGGATGGCGTGGACGAGGTGTTTCCGATAAGCGCTCGCAGTGGTGAGGGGTTGGAGGCACTGGTGACGCGGCTCGGCGAACTTGTTCCCGAGAGCCCGTTTCTCTACCCACCGGCGGACCAGAGCGACCAATCGAGCGAGGTGATGCTGGCCGAGTTGATTCGCGAGCAGGTGCTGAACCGAACCAGGGAGGAGATACCCCACTCGGTCGAGGCCTCGGTGACCGATGTCTCGGCTCGTCCGGACGGCCTTGTCACCGTTCGGAGCGAGGTCTGGGTCGAGACCGAGTCGCAAAAGGGCATCCTGATCGGCAAGGGAGGCTCGAAGATCGGCGAGATCGGCGGCGCTGCCCGTCGCTCGCTGGAAGCGGAGCTGGGCGCCAAGGTTCATCTCGAACTCCAGGTTCGCGTTCGCCGTCACTGGCGCCGCGACGAGGGGCTGCTCGACCGGCTCGGCATCGAGTGAGACGATGGGGACGCCTCGCCCGGACAATTGCCGGTCTAATGAGACCGGCAATTTGAGTATCCGCCCGTTCGAGGCGTCCCCATCGTCTGGCATACGATTGATCCGATGTTCGAAGAGCTGAATTTCGACGAGAACGGCCTGGTGCCGTGTGTGGCGCAGGACTTTGCCAGCGGCGAGGTGCTGACGCTCGCCTACGTCAACGATGAGTCGCTGCGGCTGACCATCGAGACGGGTGAGCTCCACTTCTACAGCCGATCGCGAGAGGAGATCTGGCGCAAGGGAGAAACCTCAGGCAACGTGTTACGGCTGCGCCAGCTTCGCTACGACTGCGACGGTGACGCCGTCGTCGCCCTTGTCGAGCCCACCGGTCCCGCTTGCCACACCGGCGAGCGCAGCTGCTTTTACCGCTCGCTGAGCGGCGATGCCACGCCGGCCAGGGCTCCCCACGAGGCATTGACGATGCTCGAGCGCACGGTGATGAGCCGGGCGGCGCAGCGGCCCGGTGGCAGCTACACCGTGAAGCTGCTGGACGACCCAAAGCTGACCGGCGAAAAGGTCGAGGAGGAGGCCGAGGAGGTAATTCGCGCGGCGCGGGAGGAGTCGGATGAGCGCGTCGCCGAGGAGGCGGCGGACCTGCTCTACCACCTGAGTGTGCTGCTGGCTTCGCGCGGCGTCTCGCAGGCCGCCGTGATGGACGTACTCAACGGCCGTCGCCAATGAGCGCAGCGCGAGTGACGATCTGATGGCGTCGAGCGCGGAGCGAGCACGGATGCTCGGTGCCGATTCCGAGCTGCGCCTCGAGCCGAGCCTCGAGGAAGCGCGCAAGCTTGCCGAGCAGGGCAACGTCGTGCCGATCCGTTCACGCTTTGTCGACGATTGCGAGACGCCGGTCTCCGCCTTCCTCAAGTTGCGGGCGGGAGAGCCGGCCGGCGCCCCGTGCTTCCTGCTGGAGTCAGCCGAGCAGGGCCAGGTCGGCCGCTACTCCTTCGTCGGCATCAGGCCGAGGTCGGTCCTGCGCTGGAGCGATGGCGTCCTCAGCGAGGAGGGTCACGAAGATCGCGCCGCCCCGGATCCCTACACCGCCGTTGCGGAGTACTTCGACCGCTTCAAGCCCGCTCCGGTCGAGGGCCTGCCGCCGTTTGCCGGCGGTGCGGTCGGCTTCTTCGGCTACGACCTTGTTCGCACGGTCGAGCCGCTGGGAGAGCCGAACCCCGATCCACTCGGCCTTCCCGACGCGGCCCTGATGGTCACCGACGTGCTGCTGGTCTTCGATCACCTCCGTCACGAGCTGACGATCATGGCCTGCGCCTTTGCCGGCGACGATGGCGGAATCGATGTCGCCTACGGGCACGCCGCCGGGGCGATCGCGGAGGTGCGTCAGCGGCTGCGCGATGCCGTGCCGGTTGCGGACCATTCCGCGGTCGCCGATCCACCCCGCTTCGCCTCCAATATGGAGCGCGAGGAGTTCGAAGCGGCCGTCGAGCGAATCGTCGAGTACATCCACGCTGGAGACGCGTTCCAGGTGGTGCCATCCCAGCGCTTCTCGGCCCCCGCCCCCGTCGAGGCGTTCTCGATCTACCGCGGGCTGCGGGCGGTCAATCCCTCGCCGTACATGTACTTCCTCGAGTTCGGCGACTTCCAGATTGCCGGCGCCTCGCCGGAGCCCCTGGTCAAGGTGCACGGGCGCCGGGTCGAGACGCGTCCGATTGCCGGCACCTATCCGCGCGGCGCCAGCGAGGACGAGGACCGGCGCCTCGCCGAGCGGCTGGTGAACGATCCCAAGGAGCGGGCTGAGCACGTGATGCTGGTCGACCTCGGCCGCAACGACCTCGGCAGGGTCTGCGAGTACGGCAGCGTCAAGGTCGACGAGCTGATGGTCGTCGAGACCTACTCGCATGTTCTCCACATCGTCAGCCAGGTCTCGGGCACGCTGCGAGAGGGGGTCAGCGCTATGGACGTACTTCGCTCGGCGCTGCCGGCCGGCACTCTTTCGGGCGCTCCAAAGGTGAGGGCGATGCAGATCATCGACGAGCTCGAGCCGGTCAAGCGCGGCTCCTACGGAGGGGCCATCGGCTACCTGTCCTGGAACGGCGATCTGGATACCGCGATCCACATCCGCACCGTGGTCGTCAAGGATGGCCAGGTGCATGTGCAGGCCGGCGGCGGCACCGTTGCCGATGCCAAGCCCGCCTACGAGTACAACGAGTCGGTCAACAAGGCAAAGGCGGTCTTCCGGGCCGTCGAGCTTGCGTGCGAGCAGGCGGATTGGAAATGAACGTCCTGGTAATCGACAACTACGACAGCTTCACCTACAACCTCGTCCAGTACCTGGGGGAGCTGGGGGCGGAGGTCGAGGTGGTGCGCAACGACAAGGCGACCGTGGAGGAGCTGCTGGCGCGCGAGCCGGACCGCCTCGTCGTTTCGCCGGGGCCCT
>JBAVGD010000339.1:0-5481 GCA_049684635.1 Solirubrobacterales bacterium
TCCGCGCCGGTCCTGGGCCGTATCCAGGGGTGCGATTCCCCTACTGGGATAGGTCCTTAACTTTTTCGAGCTGCCGCTGCGGCTGTCGATGATGGGCGGCGGCGAAAAAGTACAAGACGTTCCACCCCCACCGGGATGGGCTCTCAGTTGCCGTTCGTGAGAGCATCGGCTCTTGACCATCTGCATGGAGATCGCTGAGTGGGCGACGGGGTTGCGGCTCGCTGACATCCCGCCGGACGCCCGGGAGCGAGCCAGGCTGCAGGCGGCGAACGTGGCGGCGTCACGCGTCGCGGGGGAGGAGGAGGCCGCAGCGTTCGCGACCGTTGCGCCGGATGGCCCGGTTGGGGAGATCTATCGCTCGGCCGCGGCATCGATTGCCCACGACTGGGACGACTACCTGTTCATGGGCCACACCGGACATTCCGCTGTTCCCGCGGCTGCCGCCTTCTGCCCTGACCCCGGCCGCGCACTGGTGGCGCAGGTGGCCGCCAACGAGGTTGCGGGCCGGCTCGGAGCGGCGCTCTTCCTCGGCCCTCACAACGGCCAGTTCTGGGCATCCATCCACTGCGCCTCAGCGGCCGTCGCCGCCGCGTCCGGGCTCGGGCTCGACTCAACGCGCACCGCGCATGCCTTGGCAATCGCCCTGTATCAGCCGCCCTACGGGATGTGGCCGGGCTTCATGGGGCCAAAGAGCAAGCTGCTGACGGCAGCCGAGCCGGCGGCCGCGGGAGCGCGTGCGGCGTTGCTTGCCGCCGAAGGCGTCAGCGGTGCGCTTGATGTGATCGAGCACCCGCGGGGTGTGCTCGCCAGCCTGTCCTTTGCCCCTCGTCCCTCGATGCTCGGTGCTCTGGGGCGAGTGTGGCTCACCGAAACGCTTGCCTTCAAGCGGCTGCCCGGATGCGCTTACCTGCAGGCTGCAGCGGAGGCGGCGTGCGCGGCCTCGGTTGATTCCGATGAGGTCGCCGGGGTCGACGTATACGGCGGCTGGCTCACCTGTGGGATGGAGCAACTGGGCCACGGCTCGGAGCTGTCCCCGGTGCGGGTCAATTTCTCAGCCGCCTTGAGCGTTGCGATCGGCCTGCTGGCGGGCCGCCTGACCCCCGCGGAGCTAAAGCCTGCCTGGCTGAGCGAGAACGAGCAGCGCATCCGCGAGCTGGCAGCTCGGGTGCGGGTGCGCCACGATCCCAAACTGACCGCCGAGACCCTGCGGGGGACGTTGGACGCGGGTGGGTCGCCTCAGGATCTCTCGCTGCGCGACTGGCTGCGTGTACGGCGAAGGATCGGCGAAGCCGGGATGGACGCGGTCGATCCAGGTCCGGCCCTGCGTCGCGTCCTCGTTGCGGACCACGGCGCTCGTGTGGCGGTGCTGCGCGCGCTACGCGGACGATTTTCGGCGAGCGGCCGTCGGGGAGGAATCGATCGGCTCGACACCGATGCCCTGCGGATGACGTTCCCGTGCCGGCTGCGGATCCGGCTTCGCGATGGCACCGAGATGGAGATCGATGGGGAAGAGCCCGGCTCCTGCGGCCGCCCGATCGAGGAGCAGCGCGCGGTCGTCGAGGAGAAGCTGCGCGTCGCCGGTGCCGCCCAGGTTGGCTAACCGGCTGACACCTGCGGCCGGCGTCCTTGGGGCCGGCAATGCTTTCGACCACCTTGGCCGGCCTCCCGCGTCCTTGACCCGCTCGGTCCGGGACTCGCCGGCCACACACCTGGGCACGAGGCAGGTTCTAAGCTCAAGCCGATGGCGATTGACGTAACCGAAGCAACGTTTGAGCGCGACGTGATCGAGCGCTCCCGTGAAGTCCCGGTCGTCGTCGACTTCTGGGCCGAGTGGTGCGGTCCATGCCGGACGCTGAGCCCGGCGCTGGAGGCCGCGGAGACCGCGCGCGACGGCAAGGTGGTGCTGGCCAAGGTCGATGTCGATTCCAACCAGGTCCTGGCTGCCCGCTATGGCGTGCAGGGGATTCCCGCAGTAAAGGCGTTCCGCGACGGTGCGGTTGCGAACGAGTTCGTCGGTGCGGTGCCGAAGGCGACGGTCGAACAGCTCTTCGACTCCCTGGTTCCCTCGCGGGCGGACGAGTTGCTCCAGGCAGGCGACGAGCTGTCTCTGCGCGAGGCCGCCGAACGGGAGCCGGGGCGGGCGGACATCGCTGTGGCGCTGGCCCGCAAGCGGCTTGAGCGCGGGGCCGACGGCGAGGCCCTCGAGGCCGTTGAACCACATGATCGTGATTTCGCCGCGGCCGGGATGGGAGCACGAATCCGTCTAACCAGGGCGGGAATCGGGTCGGAGGCGTTTGACGCGCTCGATCGCGGCGACCGCGCCGGCGCTCTTGACGGTCTGCTCGATGACATCCCGGGCGCTGACGAGCAAACGCGAGAGGATCTGCGCCGCGCCATCGTCGGCATCCTCAGTGAAGGCGACCAGTCCGACCCTTCCGCCCGCGAGTACCGCCGCCGCCTCGCTACCGCGCTCTACTGACTGCCCCGCTCCCACATAGCCCCTCACTCTCGCTCGAGGGCGTGGTTGCCAACGTCGTCTTCGCCTCCTCTCAGGGTCGGGTCCGGTGGAGCCATGTCTTGCCGGCGCTCATCCCCGATGGAGCTCTTCTCTTCGGCGCTCGAGGAGGATGGAAAGGTGGCCCATGACACGCTCGGGCTCACCGGCAATTCGGCTTGCCGTAACGCGGATCATCTCGATACCGGCCAGCTTCAGCTCCTCCTGTCGCAGCCGGTCGCGCTCGAACGCGGGTCGCGAGCGGTGGTACTCGTATCCGTCCAGTTCAACTGCAAAGCGCTCCGGAGCCCAGTACATGTCCAGCTCGTGTCCGGAGATGAACGCGTTGGTCGATGGCCGTGGCAGGCGCGCCTGCTTGACGAGCCGTAGGAACCGGCGCTCGAGCTCCGAGCGGGTAAAGGTCGGTGTCTCGTAGGCGGCCAGGGCGCGTCGCAGCGGGCCGGCACCTTTGTGGCTGGTCGTCCTCGCGAGAAGAGCGTCGATCGCTTCGAAATCGAATAGGCCAAGTTGCTCGGCTCGCTCGATGGCGCGTCCAAGGGCATCAGGGGAGAGGATGCCGGCAAGATCGAGCAAGGTGCGGGCGATGCTGGTGACGGCGATGCCCCGATGAACGGTGGCGTCGCTCTCGGCGAGAGCCGGAGCGTGGTGCAGCCGGATCGAGGTCCTACCGCTCCCGCGAGCGGGAACGGAAACCTCAATGGGCGAGGCGCTTTGGGGAAAAAGGCCCCACAGCCAGGCCGCCGAACGATGGCTTAGCAGCGCACCTCGCCCGCACGCGAGCACTGCCGCGTGGCAATGCCCATAAGGCGAAAGCCGCGTGTGCCCCACGGCGTAGACGCCGCGATGCAGTCTGTGAAGGCGTCCGGCTCTCGCTGCCCGGTCGATCGCAGAGTCCGAATAGCCGAGGGCTCGGAGTTGGCGCCGCGCCACAACGCCGTGCTGCTCAGTCGCCAACCTCGCCAGTCGCTGGTGCGAACGCACTTCTGACCGCATACCGACGCAAAGTGCGTTCGCCGGCTGGTTTCTCCCCCTTACGGCTCCTCGAAGTTCGATCCGTGTGCACTTCTCACCGCATACCGACGCAAAGTGCGTTCGGTGAAGGGCTTGATGACTTCCGGCCATGTGCGAAGTTCGTGTCCTGGGGGACGTCAGGCACTCGTCCCATCGCTCGCTTGAGGCCCTTGCGGCAGGCCTGCGATTGTTCCCGGGGGAGAAAGGCGCGGGGAACAGCAGTTCGCCTCCGTAGAATCGAGCCGGGTGGCAGCTTCAGACCGCATCGTGATCTCCGGTGCCCGCGAGCACAATCTCAAGGGCATCGACGTCGAGCTGCCGCGAGACGCGCTGATCGTGATCACCGGCCTCTCGGGCTCCGGGAAGTCAAGCCTCGCCTTCGACACGATCTATGCGGAGGGGCAGCGGCGCTACGTCGAGTCGCTGTCCTCCTACGCCCGCCAGTTCCTCGGTCTGATGGAGAAGCCCGACGTCGACTCGATCGAGGGGCTCTCGCCGGCGATCTCGATCGACCAGAAGACGACGTCGCGCAACCCGCGTTCGACCGTTGGCACGGTGACCGAGATCTACGACTACCTGCGCCTCTTCTGGGCTCGGATCGGCATTCCCCACTGTCCCGAGTGCGGCGAGGAGATCACCGGTCAGACGCAGGAGCAGATCGTCGACCGGCTGATGACCCTCGAGGAGGGGACGAAATTCATGGTTATGGCGCCGGTGGTGCGGGGGCGCAAAGGCGAGTACGGCAAGCTGCTCGAGCAGCTGCGGCTGGAGGGCTACTCGCGAGTCAAGATCAACGGCGAGCTGCGCCGTCTCGACGAGGAGATCGTCCTCGACAAGAAGTTCAAACACGACGTCTCCGTCGTCGTCGATCGCCTGGTCATGAAATCGGAGCTGCGCCGGCGCCTCTCCGAGTCGGTCGAAGCCGCGGCTCGTCTGGCGGGGGGGCTGGTTGAAGTCGAGATGGTCGACGGGGGCACGGGCAAGGGCGGCAACGGCGGGAGCGGCGGCGGAACCATGCTGTTCTCAGAGCAGTTCGCCTGTCTCAAGTGCGGCACGTCGATCCCGGAGCTGGAGCCGCGGATCTTCTCCTTCAACTCACCGCACGGCGCCTGCGAGCGCTGCCACGGCCTCGGCTTCCAGCGGGTCATAGATCCTGAACTGGTCGTCCCCGACCCGACCCTGTCCCTTGCCGAGGGGGCGCTGCAGCCGTGGAACCGCGGCGTCACCGCCTACTGGCGGCGACTGATCGCCGCCGTCGCCGAGGATTACGGCATCGATGCCGACAAGCCGTGGTCGAAGCTGAAGAAATCGGAGCGCGAGATCTTCCTCAACGGCACCGGTGGCGAGCGCCATCAGGTGACCTACACCAATCGCTTCGGCCGGCGGCGCTCCTATCGCGTGCGGTTCGAGGGGATCGTCAACCAGCTGCAGCGGCGCTACGAAGAGACGGACTCCGAGACGAACCGGGAGCGGATCGAGGGCTACATGGCCGAGCAGCCGTGCCCGGCATGCGCAGGTGCGCGGCTGCGACCAGAGAGCCTCGCCGTGAAAGTCGGCGGGATCAGCATCGCCGAGTTGACTGAGATGTCGGCGCGGACGGCCCGGGAATGGATCGCCGCCCTTCCCCTCAACGAGACCGAGCTGGCGATCGCGCGGCTGATCGTGCGCGAGATCTCCGAACGGCTCGCTTTCCTCGAGAACGTCGGCATTGGCTACCTGTCCCTTTCGCGTTCAGCCCGCTCTCTGTCCGGGGGCGAGGCGCAGCGGATCCGTCTCGCCACCCAGATCGGCTCCAGCTTGGTTGGCGTCATGTACGTCCTCGACGAGCCCTCGATCGGCCTCCACCAGCGTGACAACGAGAAGCTAATCGGGACGCTGGATCGTCTGCGCGACCTTGGCAACACCGTGATCGTGGTCGAGCACGACGAGGGGACGATGCGCGCGGCTGACCACAT
>JBAVGD010000340.1:0-6789 GCA_049684635.1 Solirubrobacterales bacterium
AGCTGGTTCAGCGTCTGCTCGCGCTCGTCGTGTCCGCCGCCCATGCCGGCGCCGCGGTGGCGGCCGACCGCATCGATCTCGTCCATGAAGATGATGCACGGCGAGTTCTGTTTGGCCTGCTCGAAGAGGTCGCGGACGCGGCTGGCGCCGACGCCGACGAACATCTCGACGAAGTCAGAGCCGGAGATCGAGAAGAAGGGGACCCCCGCCTCGCCGGCGACCGCACGCGCCAGCAGCGTCTTACCGGTGCCGGGCGGGCCGTAGAGGAGGACGCCCTTGGGGATGCGCGCTCCAAGCGCCTGGAATTTCTTCGGGTTCTCGAGAAATTCCTTGATCTCCTGCAACTCCTGCACCGCCTCGTCGACGCCGGCGACGTCACGGAAGGTGATTTTCGGCGCGTCGACCGACATCCGCTTCGCTTTCGATTTGCCGAAGTTCATGACGCGCGAGCCGCCGCCCTGCATCTGGTTCATGAGGAAGATCCAGAAGCCGAAGAAGAGAACGAACGGCAGGATGTAGGTGAGCAGGGAGAGCAGGCTGGAGCCACCGGTCCCGTGCACGGTGGTCTTCACTTCGTTCTTCTCCAGCGCGTTGAGCAGGCTCTGCTCGGTATTGGGCGGATAACCGGTCGAGAAGCTGTCGCCGTTCGTTTCCTTTACGTCAAGCGAGTTGTCCTTCGTGTTGATCGTGACTTCCTGGACTTGACCGGTCGCGATCAACCCGGTCTTCGGCGCAACCAGGTCGTTATAGGAGGGCGGTTCCGTCCCCTGGCCACCGCCAATCCACTGCTGGGCGACAAAGGCGAGGATCACCACCAGCAGGATTGGAAATGCTGCGCTTTTGAAGAAACGCCTCACTCGAAAAATCAGCGTACCAGGGCCGCATTTGCCGCTTGCCACCAATCGCCGCCCGCACGGCCGCATGTTGAATGGGACCTGTCGGGGACGGAGCCCTAGTCGTCTAACGCGGCAACGTAATCGAGGTTGCGGTAATGCTGGCCGTAATCGAGGCCATATCCAACGACGAACTGGTTGGGAATCTCGAAACCGACATAGCGCGGTTCGAGATCGACCCGAAGCCGGTCGGGCTTCGCCAGCAGCGCGCAGACCTCCAGCGAGGCGGGGTTGCGCGCTCTCAGATTTCGCATCAGGTACTGCAGGGTCAGGCCGGAATCGATGATGTCCTCGACGATCAGGACATGACGGTCCTCGATCGAGGCATCGAGGTCCTTGAGTATGCGCACGACTCCGGAAGACGCCGTCTGGGACCCATAGCTCGAGACGGCCATGAAGTCCACCTCGCAGGAAATCGTGATGTTGCGCATGAGATCTGCGAGAAAGATCACGGCGCCCTTCAAGACCCCCACCATGAACAGGTCGCGATCCTTGTACTCCTCGCTGATCTGACGTCCCAGCTCGGCGACGCGCCGCTTCAGCTCGTCGCCGGCAACGAGGGTTTCGCCGATCGCCGGCTCACTCATATGGGGTCACTCACGCGAGACTAAAGGACTATCTCGGTAGGGATAGGTTCTAACGCTCCGCACGCAGGATGCCGCGCTCGACGATCGCCCGCACCCCACCACCGAGGTCGAGCATTGCCGTGCCGGTGCGACGCAATGCCACGACCTCTTCCGCGTGCCGGGCAGCCCCCGCGACCGGTCGACCGGCGGCGCGGTCGGCGAGCTGCTGGACAACGAGTCGCCGCAGCGCCGGCGGCAGCTCGGCCAGCCGTTCGAGCTCGATCGCGTTTCGAGCCGGACCCCTTGACCCGTCGATCTCGGCCTCGACCAGACGATCCAAGACCTCGGCCTCGTCGCGAAGGAGCTCAGCGGTGCGCAGGACATTCCGGCTCGCCGCGGGATGGATCTCCGCCAGGGCGACAACCAGCCCGTGGCGAACGCGATTGCGCGCGTAGGACGGCTCGCCGTTCGTCGGGTCGTCCCGCCAACCGAGTCCCCGCTCTTCGCAATACGCGGTTGTGTCATCCCTCGTGAAGGAGAGAAGCGGCCGCACCAGCCTCCCGTCCCGGGGACGCATCCCGAGCAGGGCGCGCCGGCTTGGCGACGACGCCAGCCGGTAGAGAATGGTCTCAACCTGATCGTCGGCGGTATGACCGGTGGCAATCCACTCGTTATCGGCGAGCGCCACCCGGGACGCCGCCGCATAGCGCACATCGCGCGCCCAGGCCTGCAGATTGCCGGGCCCCTCGGGTCGGCGCGGCCGCTCAACCGTCAGCTTGACGTCAAGCCGCTCGCAGAGGGCACCGCAGTGGGCCTCGTCTTCGTCCGAGTCATCCCGAAGGCCATAGTTGACATGCAGCGCCGTTACCGCCTCTGGACCAAGCAGCCGCACGGCAATGTCGAGCAGGCAGACCGAATCGCGGCCTCCTGAGAGCATCGCGACAACCGGGCCTCCGCCGGACAGCAGGCCACTCACCCGCACGTCCTCCAGCATCTCCTCATGTGTCATGGCCAAAGTCTTGCGCCTCACGGCAACCGCCATAGGGACCGGCCCCGGGTGAATGCTGCCGTGACCACCCCGCTTGGTCCTGAACCGTCCCAGGGGCACGCCCCCTATCGGGATAGGTCCTTAGCCTGCCACCTGGACGACGAACAGCGGCGTGGGGGCCGGAAAGCCCTTGAGGCTGACCTCGCCGATCGGTTCGAATTCAAGCCCTTCCCGCCCGCTGATCGCCTCGATCACACGATCGGTGACCAGCACCTCGCCGGCCTGGGCGTGCCCGACCACGCGATGCGCAAGATTGACCTGGCCGCCGAAGTAGTCCCCGTCACGGTAGACCGCATCGCCGTAGTGGATCCCGACGCGGGGCCGCGGGCGCTCCGGGAAGCGAGCGAGGAGCGCAACGGCCCATTCCGTGAGCGCGCCGGAGTCCGGGGAGACGACCATCACCTCGTCCCCGATCGTCTTGACGATGGTCGCGTCGGGCGGGAGGGTCACCTCCACGTTCTCGACGAAGTTCTCGACCACGTCGAGGGCCTGGAGATCTCCCTCTTCCTCCGTATACCGAGTGAAGCCGGTGAGATCGATGAAGCAGAGCGTGACCGGAACCTGACCGAGGTGCGCGGCGGCGGCTTCCGGATCGCTCTCCATATGACCGACGACGTCCTGCTCCAGGAAGAAGCGCAGGTAGCGAGTGTGCAGGTAGTCGGTCAGCGGCGCGGCGAGCGGCAGGATGTCCGAGGCAAGTTCGCCCATCTCCTCCGCAATCTCCAGCTCGGGAACCGCGTCACGGATCATCGGCTCATGGACATAGAGATGGAAAAGGCGCATCTCCGCGTCGGCGATGCGCCGCAGCGATTGGACATAGACGCGAACCAACTGCAGGAAGGCAACCAGTGGGAAACCGGCGGCAAGCACCCGGGCGCAATGCCGCAGCGCCCGTACGTCGTCGGGATTGAGCAACCTCTCACCCTCGAGCGGGGTCCCCAGGATGACGAGAATGCGCTCGATCAGCTCCGGCTCGAGGCCCGTATCCCGGGCCACCTCGCGCACGGTTACGCGTTGGTCCGGTTCTGGAAGCAGGTCCTCGACGAAGCCGAACGCAAGCCTGCCCTCCTGGCCGGCGCGCCGTAACTCCTCGAGCGAATGGCCGCGCTCGCGCAACCGAGCCACCACCCGCGCCTGCGCGGCTGCGGCCGCGGTCCAGCGGCCGCGCCTGACCGGCACGATCTTCTCGGCGGCCCAGCGCTTCAGCGTGCTGATCGAAACACCCGAGCGACGCGAGGCCTCACTGAGGGAGATGCGTTCGCCGGCGGCCATCAGAGGGCGCGCGGCCGCGAAGCCGCTCGCACGTCGCAACGGGCATCAGCTTTGAACGTCTGTTCGCTTCGCACGCACTCAGGCTAACCAGAGGAGTGGATCAAACGAGATCGGTAGCTCGTAAGGTCCATGCGTGGGTCCGTGCGTACCGATGCGCCTTCGTCCAAAAGCTCCGGTCGCCGCCGATGCGATCCTCGTCGGCGACCCCGGCCGAGCGCTCCTGCTCGCCCAGGAGCTGCTTGAGGAACCAAGGATGAGCAACCACGCTCGTGGCCTGTGGGGCTACTCAGGCCGAACGCCCGGTGGACGCCTGCTGACGATCCAGGCAACGGGCATGGGGGGACCGAGCGCGGCGGTCGTCCTCGCCGACCTCGCCAAGCTCGGGGTGCGCCGGGCAATCCGGATCGGCACCTGCACCGGGATCGCCGCCGACGTCCAGCCAGGGGACCTGCTGGTGGCCGGGGAGGCGGTCGCCGCGGGGGGTAGCGCCTCTTCGTTTGGGATCGGAGAGCAGGGCACCGTGCATCCTGACTCGAGCCTGCTCGCACACCTGCAACACGCGTTGCCCACAAGCAGGACGACCCGGATCGCCAGCGTTGACCTGATCCCCCCCGAGGTTCCCTCCGCCTCAGGGGCGGCGGCAGCCGATATGCAAACCCTGGCCGTGCTTGCGCGGGGCTCTCAGCTCGGCATCTCGGTGGCCGCGGTTCTGATAGTCACCGCGGCAGGTACTGGCTCCTCCCAGCTCTCAGATGACCGGCTGGAAGATCTGGCACGGCTCGTGGGAAAGGCTGTAGCAGCCTCATTCTCAACTTCAAGTTGAGGATTAGGGTTAGGCTTGGAAGGTCGAGGTGGGTCCTTCGGAAACCCCATCAGGGGTCAGTCCCCGCCTGATCTCGCCGATCTCGTCGGAAAGGCGATCCACGGCATCCTCGAGATCATCCAGTCGCGCTGAGAGTGAGCGCAGGCGGCGCTCCAGGCGTTCGACCTCGGAGGCGGAAGGCAGGTTGAGCGCGGACATCGCCGCCTGCTGCGCCTCCAGCGCCTTCTCCCGGGCGCCAAACGCCGCTGCCACCGCGTTCTCGAGCATGGGGCTGTCGAGCAGCGCCTGAGCGAGTTCGCCGAGCACCTGCTCGCTGCGTGCCTTCAGGCTGTCCTGATCCTCGCTGTCCTTCACGGCGGACACATTAACGGGAGCATCCGGGCTAGCTGAAATCCTGCTGCGTCGCAAGCATGAAACCGCGCTTGATTAAGGCCTTGTTGGGGGTACCGCGAGCCATTGCACGGCCCCGCGGGACCAAGTACTGTCAGGTCACCCTAATGCATGGCAGAGGACCCGGGTCTCACAACCCCCGCCCGGGTAAAAAGGCCCGTCGTATGAGACAGAACCTCGCAGTGATCATAGCCCTGGTCAGCTTCGCGGCCGTGACCGCGCTCGGTGTGGGGATGGCAGGGGCGGACCCCGCCAGCAAGCTCGCCGACGGCCAGCCCGCTGAATCGACGACCGCGCCGCCCACGATTACGACCGTCGAACCGACCGCCTGCGCCAACGAAATCGATGATGACGGCGACGGACTCGTCGACAGCGCCGACCCCGACTGCACTTCTCCCCTCGACACCAGCGAGGCTCCTGAAACACCGGCTGAACCGGTGTCCGAAGAACCCACAGGAGCACCTACACCCGCGCCTCCACCGGTACTCGAGGCTGTCTCTCCAGGCGTGCGCGCCACCGCAACCCCGAACACCGGCGGCACGCAGCAAGGGTCCGGCGGGGGAGTCAAGCGCAACGACACGCTCAGTGCTTCGGGAGCGAGCACGGGGGTCGGTGGCGGACTCACTGCTCCGAGCGCCACGGCCGGGGTCCAGCCTCCGGTCGAAGCCTCCGGCGGCGGGTCCGCGTTTACGGGGAGCGGTGTGCCGACACCGGTCAATCCTTCGACGACGATCGCGCCCTTCGGCCCGGCGCCAATCGGCGTCCCGAACTTCGTTATCGACTCCTTCGAGATCCCGCCCTTCCTGCTGCCGATCTACCAGGCGTGCGGGACCGAGTACGGAATTCCCTGGGAGGTCCTTGCCTCGATCAACAAAATCGAGACGGCGTTTGGGACGAACCTCAACGTCTCGACCGCGGGAGCCGTCGGCTGGATGCAGTTCCTGCCGTCGACCTGGGAAACGTACGGCGTCGACGCCAACGGAGACGGCCGCCGTGACCCCTACAACCCGGTCGATGCGATCTGTGCCGCCGCCAACTACCTGAAGGCAAGTGGGGGTGCCGGCGATCTATACAACGCGATCCTCTCCTACAACCATGCCGACTGGTACGTCCAGGAGGTGCTGCTCTACGCTCACGCTTACGGCAAGCTCCCCACGGATCTCGTCGGCTCGCTGACCGGACTGACAGAGGGCGCACACTTCCCCGTCGCGGCCAACGCGCGTTACGCCGATGACATCTCGGTCCGCGCCGCCCTGCGACAAGCGACGCCGCAACAACGTGCTGCCTATGGCAATGCGGCTCAGGTGGTCGCCTCGTCGCCAACTCGGCGCGGTATCAACATCTACTCACACCGGGGAGCGCCGGTTGTGGCCGTCAACGACGGCGTAATCGAGAAGATCGGCAGCTCGAAGAGGCTCGGTCACTACATCGTTCTGCAGGACGCCTACGGCAACCGCTACACCTACGCCGAGCTCGGACGCATCGTCCGCCGTAACCGCTCGGTGGTGATGCCGACCGGCAAGGAGAGGCGCGTGGCGGTCGACAGCGAGAACATCCGCCCCCGGCTCTTCGCGCTTCCTGGACGCGCGCAGGAGAACACGCGCTTCCATGCTCCCCAGCCGGTCGACAAGGCCGCCGCCACCGGTGCGAAGGGGAAGCTCAGGGTTGGCTCGAAAGTGATCGCGGGAACGGTTCTGGCGCGAATCGGGGCCGGCAAGAACGGCGTCAACCCGCACATCAACTTCTCGATTCGGCCGGCAGGCCGCGGCGCTCCCCGGATCGACCCCAAGCCGATCC
>JBAVGD010000341.1:0-13526 GCA_049684635.1 Solirubrobacterales bacterium
CCCGAGAACGACCCCCGTGGCGGTTGGTCCGATGGGCGCGGCGGGAGGTGCGGGTGGCGAGGCTGCGGAAGCAGGCCCGCACGAAAAAGCGACCGGGAGTGACGCTCGTAGCCTGCCTGCGCGTAGCCTTCGCACATAGAAGCTCGTTGCGCCACCTTCGAGATGGTCCCCCGCTTGGCTTCCGCGGGGCCTGTCTCTCCCAGTCGCAGGACGCAACCTAGCCCGTGGCGCCCGCGAACGCTAGGGCCGCATGGGGTCGATCCCGCAAACTGCGAAAAAACATTCCCTATCGGACAGCTCGGCAAGGGCTGCATCCCTCCCCAAGAAGGAGCGGCCAGCCTAAAAGTCGCGAGCGCGCGACGAGCTCGGGTGTACCTGTTTATCCACCCTCAACAAGGCTTGCCGTGTAGAGGAGGCGACTTGTGGTGTATCGACAGCCGTAGGTAGCCGACTGGCCGACCACCATCTGGGGCCGGCCCTGACGGACGTCGCTGGAGTTCCAGCATCCTCCGGGCAAGCGGCTGGCGCGCCAGCCATTGTCCGCTGATATGCCTCTTGAGAACGCCGGGGCCCAGGTTGGGACCGTCAGCGCGACGACATCGCCTTCGCGCACTTCAAGCGATGCGCTGAATTCCGCCGTCCGGCCCAGGTAGCCACTCAGCACCTGGATCGGACCCTGGCTGACCAGGCTGTAGCGGGGTGGGGTGCTGCCGGGAATGCCCCGCAGGATCGCCAGACGTGCCTCTGGCGGACTGCCGAAGAAGTTGTTGAAAAAGCCGCGCTGCTGCGAGGTGGGCTGGGACAGGGTCAGCGTCCAAGCCGCGATGGTGCCGCTCGTCGGGGCGATGAAGGGCAATTTCGTCTCGCCGTCGGCGATCTGGAATCCAGTTGCACGGCCCACTGCTTGGCAGGGCTGGCCGGGACACGACGGCGAAGGCATTGACGCGGTCGAGCCCAGCACAACTGTCGGGCCTGCCGCGGGGGCGGGGGTCGCGTTCCCCGGCGACCCGCTATTCCGACTGGAGGATTGCGACTGTCCGCCCCCAAACACCCCCGCTACGACCAGCACAACAGCAATAAGCGCCAGACCGACCACAGCGCCGGCGACGGCCAGCAGAGACCTGGGCTGCTCTTGAAGCCATGATCGGCCCGCAAGCTGACTCCTTTCAGCGAGCTTCGTCTCCCCGGTGTCAGTGAGCCTCGTCTCCTCCGGCCGGCCGGCCAACTTCGTCTCCATTGCCTCGGTGGCGTCCTCAGTCTTGGTGGCGTCCTCAGTTCCATTCCGGTCCGGTACCACCGCCGCCGGCTTACCTTCGGCAACCGCCAGCACCGCCCGGCCCAGGTCTCCGGCCGTGGGATAGCGGTCGGCCGGCGACTTGGCGAGGGCGCAAGCGATGACCTCGTCGATCTGCTCCGGCAGATCGGGCCGCTGGGCGCAAACCGAGGGAATCTCGCCCGCCTCGTGGGCCTTCAGCGTCATCCAGTCGCTTTGTTCGCGATAGGGAGCGAGCCCAACGAGGGCGTGGAAAAGCACGCAGCCCAGCGAATAGACGTCGGCGCGGCCGTCGACCTCGGTGCCCATCAGCTGCTCAGGCGCCACGTAGTCGACGGTGCCGACGAACATCCCGGACATCGTCAGCGCGGTGCGGCCGTCGACCCGCTTGGTAAGTCCGAAGTCGCTCAGGTAAGCGTGATAGCCCCCTCTTCCATCGGAGCGCACCATGATGTTGCCGGGCTTTACGTCGCGGTGGATCAGCCCGCGGGCGTGGGCTGCGTCGAGGCCCGCCGCGGCCTGGGAGACGATGTCGGCTGCCACGGCAAGCGAGAGTCGTCCCTCCTGGGCAATCAGATCGCCCAGGTCATGCCCTTCGACCCAGAGCATCGTCGTGAACAGGACCCCGTCCTGCTCGCCCGAGTGATAGATCGGGATCACGTTGGGGTGGTCGATCGCCGCCGCCATCCTCGACTCCCGCTCGAACCGCGCCCTGAAGTCGGCCTCGCGGGCAAGCTCCGGGGCGATCACCTTCAGCGCCACCGGGCGCTTCAGCCGCAGGTCGGTGGCGCGATAGACGACGCCCATGCCGCCTCGCTTCACTTCCGCCTCGATCCGGTGCCCGGCGAACTCCGCGCCGGGTGAAAGGTCAGTCATTGGAGCAGCGCTCGGTCAACTTTGCCCCCCGGTCGGCACCGCGATCATCGAAGGACGATATGCACTCAGGGGTCCTGTGGTCAATCGGCGTGCCCGGGCGGATCATCCGCGTGGCTTCCCAGCGGCACAACGGAACGCGCCCGACAGGATTCGAACCTGTGACCTTCGGTTTCGTAGACCGACGCTCTATCCAACTGAGCTACGGGCGCGGGCCGGGCGTAACCCGGGACGGGCGATTTTAGGGGGCGGGCTGATCCGATGCAGGCCCTTGGGGATCTCGGGCGGGCCGGCGGAGTGCAATGGCTAGCCTGGGTCGGGCATTCGCGATCAAGGAGGTTGAGATGAAGGTCGGGGTCCTTCGCCGCGAAAGCGCTATTGCGCCAGGCCGATCTGGATTTGATCCACTGGGCTAGAGCGGCTCGGCGGTCTTTGGATCGATCCGCCGTGGCGCGCCTTTCCTCGCCGCCATGAACGCCTCGGCGTTGGCACGTATGAACGCGCTCATTTGGGCATGGGGGCGAGGCTCCCAACCCGGTGCGACGGACTGATTGCACTGGATCGTGGCGGCGTACTCGGCAAGACCGGCGAGGTCACCCGCCTCGATCAAGTCGTGGCAGCGTTCGCAGGTGAGCCACTCGTCGTCAGAGGCATTGAACAGAACGTTGCCGACGACGCGAACCTCTCCGCAAGGAAACATCCAGACCGGATCCACAGTCGTGCAAAAGTCGCAGATGTACTGCCCGGGCGGGGCGCTTCGCACCAGCTCACCGTCGTCGCGGATGTGCTCGAAGATGCTGCGGCCAAAGGGGTCAGTTGGCACCGGAAGGAGGCTAGCAGCGGACCTATACCTGACGGGGCGGGCAAAGCGAAGGAGAGGCGCCTCGGTTACCTGGTGTCCTTATGACATAATGAAGCGGCGATGACATCGAGGCTGAAAACGCAGCGCGGTGTCTCGGGCCCTCAGAACCTCGGCACGGCTGAGGCGAAGCGGCGCTTCTCGGAGCTGGTCGATCGAGTGGGCGAAGGTGAGCGTTTCGTCGTCTCGAGGCGTGGCCGGCCCGCAGTCGTCCTGGTTCCTCCCACGGCCGAGCTGCTCGATGCGCCCAGTCAGCCGCCAGGCGGCTTGGCGACAATCGCCGGAGCGCTGGCCGATTGGGACGATCTCGAGGAGACGGTCAAGGAGATCTATGCCGCCAGGCGGGGCAGCGGCGATCGCCCCGCCCCTGATCTGGGCTGACGCCGCGCCGTGTACTGCTTCGACACCGATGTCCTCAACGCCACCATACGGCGCGATCCGTCGCTGCCGCTGATCCGACGTCTCGCGCGGGTTCCTCCCGGCGAGCAGTTCACGACCGCAATCACGATGGGAGAGCTGCTCTACGGAGCTGCGCGCCGCGAAAGCAAGCGGCTAAACGAGCAGATCCGCGATCTGATTCGCGGTGCGCTCACCGTCCTCCCCTTCGACGAGGCGGCCGCCGCGGTATACGGACCGCTGCGCGCGCAGCTCGAGTCAGACGGGCAGCGCCTCGACGAGCCCGACATGCGAATCGCCTCGATCGCCCTCTCGCGCGAGCTGACCTTGGTCACCGGCAACGTGCGCCACTTCGCGCGTATCCCAGGTTTGACGGTCGAGAACTGGCTCGCCTGAAGGCGAAACCCAGCGGTCGCCTTCGGCTTCTCAAGTCCGGCCTCTGGAGACGAGATCTTCCGAACGAGAAGTGGGCCGCACGTTGCGGAACGTTCGCCGAAGCCGCTGTGGCAGCCGAGCTCGTCTTTAACTGCACGGCCGGGGCAGCATCCCTATCCCCTGGCCACGATGCGCAGGCAACGATCCGGCGCGGATCGAGACGGCGGCCCGCCATGGGTTACGGCACCCGGTGGACCTCGAAGAGGTTCGTGCCTAGCTCCTGCTCGGGGAGACCCGCCGTGATCGCGATCAGGTCGCCGGACTTCGCCACCCCGTGGCGAGCTGCCAGCGCGGCGCAGTCGTCGAGCAGGCGGTGAACCTCGGTGATCTGCTCACTGAGGACCGCGGTCACTCCGAACAGGAGGTTTAGCCGCCGCACCGTCTCGATGCGAGGCGAGATGGCCAGGACCGGCACCTTGGGCCGATGGGCGGAGACCAAGCGCGCGGTGCGCCCGCTCGTGGTCGGCACCACCAGGGCCGACAGGTTCAGCCGGTACACCGCCCCGACCGCCCCCTGCGCAACCGAATCCGCCACGTCCTGGGTGTCTTGATCGGTGCGGCTGAACAGCCACTCGCCATACGGCAGGTCGGGCTCGGTCGCGCGGGCGATCTGGTCCATCACCCGCACGGCCTCGATCGGATGGCGACCAACCGCCGTCTCCTCGGAGAGCATGACCGCGTCGGTGCCGTCGTAGATCGCGTTGGCGACATCGGTCACCTCGGCCCGGGTCGGCCGCCGCTCGGTCACCATCGAGGCCAGCATCTGCGTCGCCGTGATCACCGGCTTCGAGCGCTTGCCCGCCATCCGGATCAGGCGCTTTTGCAGCACCGGCACCTCGGCCAGCGGCAGCTCGATCCCGAGGTCGCCGCGGGCGACCATGATTCCCCCGGTCGCGGCGCGAACGATGCGCTCAGCATCCTCCGCCGCCTGTGGCTTCTCGATCTTGGCGATGACGGGAATGTTCGAGCCAAGCGCACTCAGGCGCTCGAGCACCGGCTCGAGATCCTCCGCCGAAGCGACGAACGACACCGCCAGCAGGTCAACGCCGTGCTCGACCGCGAACTCGACCCAGCCGAGGTCATGGTCGGTGGCAGCGGCGAGGACCGAGACTCCCGGAATGTTCATCCCCTTGTGCGAGGAGACCGTCCCGCCCACCTCGACCTCGCAGTCGACCCCACCGTCCTCTGGCTCGCGCACGCGCAGGCGAATCGCTCCATCGGCGAGATAGACCAACTCGTCCTCGTGCAGCGTGGACACGCCTGGCCAGGTGACCGGGATCGTCTCCTCATCGCCCTCGATTTGCTGCGGCGTCAGCTTCACATGCATCCCGGTCTCCAGCTCGGCGACGTCATCGCGCAGCTCGCCAATCCTGAGCTTGGGGCCCGGCAGGTCGCCCAACACCGCCACCTCGCGGCCGACCCGCTCGGCGGCCTCCCGGATCGAGTCGATCGTTTCAGCATGGCGCTCGCGATCGGCGTGGGAGAAGTTGAGGCGGAGAACGTCGGCGCCGGCCTCGATCAGCTGGACCAGAACCGCCACATCCCAGGTCGCGGGCCCAACGGTGGCGATGATCTTGGTCCGTCTGTCCTGGTGTGCCGACGCCTCTGTGGGATTAGCCTGCATGCGTATGACTGTAGAGACTGACGAGCGCCCTGCCGGCACCTTGGCTGGCACGACGGAAACCCCGGTTGGAACCGCATCCTCCTCCCCCGCCGGCCCTCTCGAGCCGGAGGAGGCATCGCGGCTCTCCGCCCCACCGCCGATCCAGCTGCCGCGGCCGCTCCAGACCCTTCGCTTCAACCAGCGCCAGATCCAGTTCGTCTTCCGCGCCCGACGCGAACTTGGCGAGGTCTTCCGCATGCGCACCGTAGGTGGGGATCCAGTCATCACAGGCCACCCGGACCACGTGCAGTCCCTCTTCACAGCGAAGCCCGAGCAGGCGCCGTCGCTGACCGGAGAATCGCCGCTGCGGCCGATCGTGGGGCCGAACTCGGTCCTCACCGCCATCGGTCCGCGCCACCTGCGCCAGCGCAAGCTGCTGCTGCCCCACTTCCACGGCCAGGCGATCGAGAACTACATGGAGGCAATCTCCGATGCCGCCGAGCGAGAGATTCAGCGTTGGCCGATCGGTCGCCCGTTCGCGCTCGCGCCCCGCATGCAGGCGATCACCCTCGACGTGATCATGGCCGGCATCTTCGGCATCGAGGGTCGGCCGGAACCGGGTACGCCCGAGCACCGGCTGCGCTTTACGACCAAGCATCTCGTCGCCGCCTCGACGTGGCCGGTGGCGCAACTTGGTGAGCTGATGAACATCAACCGTGAGGAGGCCGTCGGCCTCACCCGCGTCGGGCTAGAGCTGCTTGACCGGCCCACCTATGCGGTGATCGAGCACCGGCGACGGGCCGAAGATCTTGGCGAGCGCCACGACATTCTCTCGCTGCTGCTGCAGGCCACCACCGAGGACGGGGAAACGCTGACCGATCGCGAAGTCCGCGACGAGCTTCTGACCCTCGTCCTCGCCGGGCACGAGACGACCGCCAACTCGCTGGCCTGGGCCTGGGAGCGCCTCGTTCGCAACCCGGATGCCTATGACGCCCTGCGCGATGCCGTGCGTTCCGGCGAGGACGCAGCCGAGCAGGTCGAGGCGACGATCGTCGAGGGAATGCGCTCGCGACCGGTGATCCCGGTCATCGGGCGCCGGGTGATGGTGCCATGGCGCCTCGGGCCCTATGCCGTTCCCGCCGACACGCCGGTCCTGATGAGCATCCTGCTCGTCCACCATCGCGAGGACCTCTATCCACGGCCGTTCGAGTTCCTGCCCGAGCGCTGGCACGGGCGCAAACCCGGCACCTACGAGTGGATCCCCTTCGGCGGCGGTATCCGCCGCTGCCTCGGCGCGACGCTGGCCATGGCGGAGCAACGCGTCGTGCTCGAGGCAATGACGCGCCGGCTCGATCTCGAAGCCGACGACCCCGCGCCCGAGCATGCGCTCCACCGCAACGTGACCATGATCCCCGCCCGCGGCGCCCGGGTTGTCATCCGCTCGCGCCTCGGCTGAGCAAGCTCGGCGCAGAATCGCCGTCCAGCAGGGGTCAGTGCCGCTCGGCGTGTGCGATCAGCGCGGCGCAGGCCTCGAACGCTTCGAGGTGTGGTGCTTCGTCCTCGGGGACGCCGGCGAGGATCTCGACCTCGGCGCCCTCGAAGAGGTTGCTGATCAGCGCGGCGAGGGCGCGTGGGCGCATCGGCAGCTCGACGCCGCGCTCGGTCTGGAGGCGCTCGAGGCGCGCCTCGATGAGCTCGCGCCAGCCGCGTTGGGTGGCGCGCCAGCGTTCGGCGAGCTCGGGGTCGGCAAGCCCGGCAGCCCACAGCTCCCAGAGGATCCGCACGTAGCCAGAGTCGACGTCCTCTCGCAGGTAATCGCAGGCGGTGCGCCACTGGTCGGCGAAGGGCCGGTCGTCGCTGAACATCGCCTGCTGGCGGTGGAGCAGACGCTCGGTGAGGTCCTCGAGAACGGCGAGAAGCAAGCCGCGCTTGGAGCCGAAGTGGTAGTGGACCAGTGAGAGTCGCGCGCCCGCACGGTCGGCGACGGCCCGCGTCGAGGTCGCGGCATAGCCCTCCTCGCGCAGCAGGTCGCCAGCGGCGGCGAGCAGCAGCGCGCGCGTCGATCGGCCCTGCGCGACGCGAAGGTCCCCGCTCGGCGCCGGCGCCGCACCTTCGTCAGGGTCTGGGGTTGACATCCGGTCGCAGTATACGATACAAGTCGGTTGGTCGTCCGACCAATTTGATCGCAAGACAGACACCCCGACAGATCATCGAGCAGAGAGACAGGATGAGCGTCATCGAGCAGGTCACCGGCGAGAAGGCTGATGCAAGCGAGCAGACCCGAGCGCGGTATCCGGACGAGCAGGGCTACATCGAGCGCGACGGCGTGCGCGTCTTCTACGAGGTCTACGGCAGCGGCGAGCCGACGATCCTGCTCTGCCCGACGTGGACGCTGGTGCACTCGCGGGTGTGGAAGATGCAGATCCCTTACCTCGCTCGGCATTACCGCGTGGTCGTCTTCGACCCGCGCGGCAACGGCAAGAGCGACCGGCCCCCCACCGTCGAGGCCTATGCCGAGTCGGAGTTCGCCCGCGATGCGCTCGACGTCCTCGACGCGACCGGCACCGAGCGAGCGATCGTCGTCGGCCTCTCGCGCGGCACCCAGCGCGCCCTCCTGCTCGCCGCGGAGCACCCCGAGCGGGTGCTCGGACTGGTGCTGATCGGCCCATGGTTCCCCGCCGGCCGCTCGCTTGGCAGCGTGCGCTACCGGATCATGTCCCATCCTTGGGCGCGGTCGACGTTCACGCGCAGGCCGATCACGACGCGCAGCTGGGCGAAGTTCAACGCCGTGCACTTTCGTCGCGACTTCCGCGATTTCGTCGAATGGTTTGCCGCCATAGCGACCAGCGAGCCGCACACGACCAAGGGCTTCGACGACGTCGTCGAATGGGGCCTGCAAACCGACCCGGACACGCTTGCCCTGACTGTGCTCGCCGACGCAGCCACACCGGTCACCCGCCGCGACCAGCTGGCGCTTGCCCGCCGCGTGCAGTGCCCCGTGCTCGTGATCAGCGGAACGCGGGACAAGGTGACGAGCCACGCTGACGCCAGAGTGCTGGCGAAGGCGACCGGTGGAGAGCTGATGGCGATCGAGGGCGGCAACCACGTCCCGGAGGCGCGGCACCCCGTCGCCGTGAACCTCGCGATCCGCGAGCTCGCCGATCCGTCCCCTCGCCGCGACCCCACTGTCCACCGTCCCGACAGCCGTCCCCGCGCCCTCTATGTCTCCTCGCCCATCGGCCTCGGCCATGCCCGCCGGGACGTCGCGATCGCCCGCGAGCTGCGCGCGCTGCACCCCGACCTCGCGATCGACTGGCTCGCCCAGCACCCGGTGACGCGCGTCCTGGAGGCCGAGGGCGAGCGTATCCATCCCGCGAGCGCGCACCTGGCCAGCGAGTCCGCTCACATCGAGTCGGAGTCCGCCGAGCACGACCTGCAGTGCTTCCAGGCCGTCCGGCGCATGGACGAGATCCTGACCGCTAACTACATGGTCTTCGACGACGTCGTCAGCGACACGCGGTATGACCTGTGGATCGGCGACGAGGCGTGGGAGCTCGACTACCACCTGCACGAGAACCCGGGTCGCAAGCGCGCGCCCTTTGCCTGGCTGACGGACTTCGTCGGCTGGCTGCCGATGCCCGAGAACGGCGAGCGCGAGGCGTTCGTGACGGCGGACTACAACGCCGAGATGGTCGAGCACGTCCGCAACCACTCCGAGATCCGCGACCGGGCGATCTTCGTCGGCAACCCCGACGATATCGTCAGCGGCCGCCTCGGCCCGGACCTTCCGGGGATCCGCGAGTGGACTGAGCAAAACTTCGACTTCGCCGGCTACATCACCGGCTTCGACCAGGCCGAGCTGCGAGACCGCGAGCGCCTGCGAGCCGAGCTCGGCTACCAGCCGCACGAGCGCGTTTGCCTGGTTACGGTCGGCGGCTCCGGCGTGGGCGCGGAGCTGCTGCGGCGGGTCATGGCGGCGTTCCCTGCCGCAACGAAACTCGTTCCGGAGCTGCGGATGATCGTCGTCGCCGGGCCGCGCATCGACCCGGCAACGCTGCCCGCCGCCGAGGGCCTTGAGGTGCGTGCCTACGTCGACGACCTCTACCGCCATCTCGCCGCCTGCGACCTCGCCGTGGTCCAGGGCGGGCTGACGACCGCCATGGAGCTGACCGCCGCAGGGCGGCCGTTCCTCTACTTCCCCCTGCGCCACCACTTCGAGCAGCGTTTTCACGTGGCCCACCGGCTCGACCGCTACCGAGCCGGCCGCCGGATGGACTTCGACCAGGCCACTCCAGACGTCATCGCCCAGGCCATCGCCGAGGAGATCGGACGCGACGTCGACTACCTCCCGGTGGAAACGGACGGCGCTCGCCTGGCGGCGCAACGCATCGCAGAGCTACTCAACTAACAGGAGGAGGACACACCATGCAATCCATCCCACGTGAGGACGTCCCGGTCGTCATCGAAGACAACGGCGTCGAGGTTCGTTTGCGGGACGAGGACGGTCTCTCCGTCGGGTTCGTGCGGCTGCCGGCCGGCGCCGACCTACGCCCCGCCACCAAGGGCCTGCCGCACGACCTCTGCCCGTGTCCGCATTGGGGATACATGATCAAGGGCCGCGTGCGGATGCACACACTGGACGGGCATCAAGACTTTGCCGCCGGCGAAGCGTTCTACTGGGCCGCCGGCCACGCCCCCGAGGCGCTCGAGGACTCCGAGTACGTCGACTTCTCACCCACTGAGGAGTTCCGCCGGGTGATCGAGCACATAACGTCCGGAGCCGGCGCATCCGCGTGACGGCAGGCGGGCCGTCCCGGTTGGGGTGCGGCTCACCTTTCACGGCGGAACGGAACCCGCCTTGCTGAGCGGAGAGGGAGGGATTCGAACCCTCGAGAGAGCTTGCGCCCCCTACTCGCTTAGCAGGCGAGTGCCTTCAGCCACTCGGCCACCTCTCCGGGACCTCGAAACCTTAGCGCCGCCGTTATTCCATGAGGCGTCGCGGTTAGGCTCGACCAGTCGTGTCGAACCCACTCGACCAGTCCCACGCCCGGTATGAGGAGATCTTCGCCGAGATCGAGGCGCCGTTTGCCTTCGTCGACCTCGACGCGATGTGGGCAAACGTGGACGCGATGCTCGACCGGGCGGGCGGGAAGCCGGTCCGGGTCGCCAGCAAGTCGCTGCGTTGCCGGGCCCTGATCGAGCGAATTCTCGACCGCAGCGATCGCTTTGCCGGCCTGCTGACCTTCACGCTGCCGGAGACGCTCTGGCTCACCGAGAATGGGTTCGAGAACCTCCTGCTCGCCTACCCGACCGTCGACAGCGGGGCCTTGCGCGAGCTGGCGCTGCGCTCGGTGGCCCATCCGGCCGGAGCTCCAATCGTCATGGTCGACTGCACCGAGCACCTCGATGCGATCGAGTCGGTGCTGGGCTCCGGCGCGGCGCCGGTGCGTGTCTGCATCGACGTAGATGCAGGCTGGTGGGCGCTGGGTGGCCGCGTCAAGGTCGGCCCGAAGCGCTCGCCCATCCATACCGTCGAGCAGGCGGTCGCGCTGGCGCGGGAGATCGAGAGGCGTCCGCAGGTCGATCTGGTCGCGCTGATGGCCTATGAGGGCCAGATCGCCGGGGTCGGTGACCGTCCCCCGGGCCGGCGCCTGCGCGGTGCCGCGATCCGCTTCATGCAACAGCGCTCGGCGCGCGAGCTGGCAGAGCGTCGCGCGGCAATCGTCGCCGCGATCCGCGAGTTCGCCGATCTATCGATCGTCAACGGCGGTGGCACCGGCAGCCTCGAGCTGACCGCTGCCGAGGAGACGATCACGGAGGTCACCGCCGGCTCTGGCTTCTACGCACCCGCCCTCTTCGATCACTACAGCCGCTTCAGCCTTACGCCGGCGGCGGGCTTCGCGTTGCCGATTGTTCGCAAGCCTGCGCCCAGCGTGGCAACTGCGTTGGGAGGTGGCTACCTGGCCTCGGGGAGCGGCGGCCCCGCGCGCCTGCCGACCCCCTGGCTGCCGCCTGGTCTCAGACTCGACCCCGAGGAGGGTGCCGGAGAGGTCCAGACGCCGCTGCTCGGTGCGCCGGCTGCCGACCTTGCGATTGGGGACCGCGTCTATCTACGGCATGCCAAGGCGGGCGAGCTGTGCGAGCGCTTCGACGTCCTGCACCTCGTGGAGGGCGACGAGATCGTCGACGTCGTGCCCACCTACCGCGGCGAGGGCCAAACCTTCCTCTGACAGCGCAACGGGGCGGCCGGGATCGAAAACCGACTCCCGCGAATGTCGTGCGTTCCGGCTCGTCGGCCGTCAGGAGCCAAGCACTACGGACGCGTACTCGTTGGTGAATGCGCGACCGGGATCGAGCTCATCGCGGACCGCCTGGAATCTCGCCCACGCGGGGTACCTGGGCGCCAGCGTGGCCGCGGTTTGGAAGTGGCGCTTGCCCCAGTGAGGCCGGCCGTCGAAGCGATTCATGATCCCCTCGACCGCCTCGAAGTAGGGGCGCCACTCCATCCCCCTGTACTGATGGACTGCGATGTAGGTGGTGTCGCGTTCGAAGGAGGGACTGAGCAGCGCGTCATCGGCCGCCGTCACCCGCATCTCGATCGGGAAGAAGACGGGATAGCGATTCGCTCGCACCCACTCGATTACCTCGCGGGCCGCTGCCGGCCCGTGCTCGCGGGGCACGCCGTACTCCATCTCCGTGAAACGAACACGGCGCTCGTTGGCGAAGGCGTGATCGCTGCGGTCGATCGTCCGCCCGCCCGAGGCCAGCCGTGCCGCCAAGCGGGATAGGGACGGGATCGCGAAGGGCAAGAGCTTCCCGGCTGCGGAGAACGCCTCGAGCGCCCAGTTCTCCAGGACGATGTCGTTGAGGTAGGCGGCCGCCCGACCGCGCGGGCGCGGCGGCGCCTCGCTGCGGTTGCGCTCCAGCACCAGTGCCGAGTCGGCGTAGGGAAAGGTGAAGAGCTCGAAATGGTCGTTGGCGTCGGCGCGCTCCTGGAAGGTGTCGAACACCTCCTCGCGCGACACCGGTGTGTCGACCCGCTTCAGGGTGAAGGCGGGAACGCAGCGCAGCGTCACCGCTGAGATAGCGCCCAGCGCCCCAATGCTCACCCGCGCTGCCCGCACGAGGTCAAGCTCGCCGCCGGGCTGCGCCTGCGTAGCGTGAGCGTTTGCCGACCCGCCGCCGTTGCCGGCCAAAGTCCCAAGCTCACGAACATCGCCCTCGGCCGTGATCAGCTCGATCGCCTCGACCTGGGCGGAAAGGTTGCGGAGCTTCGCCCCCGTGCCGTGGGTGCCGGTGCAGATCGCACCGGCAACCGTCTGGCGATCGATATCGCCAAGGTTCTCCATGGCGAGACCGAGCCGGTGCAGCTCCTCGTTGAGGTCGGCAAGAACCGTGCCGGCCCCGACCTTGACCAGACCCGACGAACGGTCGGCCTCGATCACGCCGTTAAGCGCCCCGATGTCGATCAGCGTCCCATCGGTCAGGGCGGCGCCGGTGAAGGAGTGCCCGGAGCCCGCAACGCTGACGGTCCGCCCCGCTCCAGCCGCCGCTGCGATCCCCGCCACAAGCTCATCGCGGTTGCCTGGCCGCAGGATCTCGGCTGGGTGGCATTCCTGGTCCCCCGTCCAGTTTCGCCAGCTGCCGGAATGCGCCAGAGCCCGCCGCCGCCCCATTCCCATCGCGGCAGGGTAACCGCGTTAGCCCTCCGCGGGGCGCATGGCGGGCGGAGCAAGCGCGCGGAGCGCGTAGAGCGCGGTCAGCGTGAGTAGGGCGGCCACGATTAGGCTCGGCGTCGCATAGCCGGTGACGCTCGCGATGGCGCCTCCCGTCAGGGCGCCCACGGACTGGCCCGCCGACCACGCCACGTTGGAGAGCCCGGCCGCAAAGCCCTGGGAGAGACGACTCGAATCGGCTGCCTCGGAAAGCGTGGTCAGCGCCGGTGTGAAGCAGATCCCGGCTCCCAGCGAGCTGAAGACCAGAGCGGCCAGCACCACGCCCAGGGTGCTCGCAACCGCGATCCCGACCATGGCCACCGCGCAGACGCACATCCCGGCGACGAAGGGCAAGCGGCGACCAGCCCGGTC
>JBAVGD010000342.1:0-5401 GCA_049684635.1 Solirubrobacterales bacterium
ACCTGGGGCTGGGTGCACCTGATCCTCGGCTCGATCGTCGCGCTGACCGGACTGGGTCTGTTCGCCGGGATGTCGTCAGCCCGCTGGGCCGCCGTCTTCTTCGTCTCCGTGAACGCCGTCGCACAGATCGTCTGGTTCCCGGCCGCACCGCTGTGGGCGATGATGATCATCTTCCTCGACGTGGTGGTCATCTACCAGCTCACCGCACGCTGGGAGGAATAGAGGAGCAACGGGCGTGCTGGGTCCGCCGACGAGCTGCACAAGCTGAACGAGCTAAAGGAAAGTGGTGCTCTGTCGGCTGAGGAGTTCGACCGGGCTAAGAACCTGTTTCAGAATGACCACGGCCCGGTTGAGGCCGAGTGACGCTGCGCGATACGACCCCGTCCCGGTGTCCCGCGTAGCGCTGCTACGCGGAAACCGTGCCGTGACCGTCTCGCTTGGTCATCGACCTCCCCGGTCTCGTGCTCATTCTGAAACAGGTTCTAAGTCAAAACTGCTTGGCTGAGCGCTCCCGTTCGCGCGCTTAGGACCTTAGGTGTCCAGCAGGTGGCCGATCAGTTCGGCCGCACTGACCCCGATGAATGCCCCCGCGAGCACGTCTGCGGGGTAGTGGACACCGGTATGGACTCGGGAGTATCCGACCAGCGTCGCCAGGGCTCGCAGTGGTGCCGAGAGCATCGGCTGCGCGCCAGCGGCGCCGGTAGCAAAGGCGAACGCGGAGGCGGCGTGGCCGGAGGGGAAGGAACTCGAGCGCGGCATTTGGACGTGGCGGTCCGCGAGCTCCTCAGCCTCCTTCCTCGCCGGGCGCCGCCGGGCGCTCAGCGGCTTGGCGACGAGGTTGACGAAGCCGGAGGCGATACCGAGCGAAACGAGGCCCCGCCGAGCGGCCAGCCGGCCGCTGGGCCCGCCAAGGAGGGCCAACGCAGCCGCAGTGGCGAACCAGAGCTTGCCGTGGTCGGCGGCGCGGGAGAGGTTGCGCATGGCGATCTCCAGTGACGGGGTTTCGCTGGCAGCGATCGCTCCATATATGGCGACATCGACCTTCTTCGCCTCATCGACCCAAGCGCTAATCGGGGCTCACCACTTCAACTCGATCTCAAGCTCTCGCTCGTCACTCTCGATCTCCAGCTCGACCTTGAGCTGGACCTCGTCGGGAACATGGACGGTGATCTTCATCCCGGCCCGCTCGAAATCGATGTCGTTGTGGCGCGCGAGCATGTCGGCCAGGGTGTGGAGGCGTTCAGCGACCTCCTCCCGCTTGAGGGTTTCCTTCTGCTCGATCTCGAAGATCTCCATTAATGCTCCTTTCGCTGCCGATGTTGTGGTTTCGGTGTCCTTCCCATTGAGATCCGTGCCAGCGCGAGAGCGGTCTCTCGGGCGCCCTCGGGCATCGCCGCGGACGGAGAGGCTCCAGGGTGTGCGGCGGCGATCCGCACCCGCAGCGCCGCCGGCAAGATCCTGAAGCGCAGCGGCGTGTCCAGAGTTACGGCCTCGCCGTCGATGCCCGCGGCGATCGAGCCGTCCGCGTCAACCTCGAAGGCAGGTGCGGACCACTCTCGCCAAGGCCGCTGGAAGAGGCCCCGGCCTGCAACCGGCGCGGAAGCAACGGTGATCCCCAGCAGCTCGTCGTCGATCCTTGGCCGGGTGCCCGAGCCGACCGCGTGCCCGAGCCGGTAGCGGTTGTTGGAGACGAGGATCGCTGCTCCGGAGGAGTGCTCATGCCCTCCCGGCCCGGTCCAGCGCAGGTCGAGTCCCTTGCCCTCGGGCCCCAGCACCTCCGGCAGCGTGTCGAGGATGGTCCGCAGCTTCGCCTCCCGGTAGCCCTCGCGCTGGACGGCCTCGGCGTAGAGGCCGATCGAGACGTTGTTGACGAACACCCGGCCGTTGACCTCGGCCAGATCGACCCGCCTTTCGCGACCGCCGACGAAGGCGTCGAGCGCGCCGACCACGTCGTCGCGGTCGATTCCGAGGTCGAGCGCGAAGTGGTTACGGGTCCCGGCCGGAATACAGGCGTAGGGGAGATCCTGCTCGGCGGCGACCTTGGCAATGACGGCCTGGGAGCCGTCGCCGCCGGCCATCGCCAGCGCGTCGGCTCCATCGGCTACCGCGCCGCGTACGAGTTGCTCGAGGTCGGCACCGAGCTTCAACTCGATCGGCTCGATGCCGCGTGCCCGCGCCTCGTCGGCGAGGTGGAACTTCTCGGCCTTTCCTCCACCTGACTTGAGGTTGTAGAAGAGCACGGGGTGACGAGGGTCCGGCGCCCATTGGAGGGGGACGTGGATCCTGAACGCCGACCGCGTCGCAAGGACCATGAGCCCCAGGCTCGCCACAATCACGAGGGCCTGCGCGAGGTGATCGCCATCAGCGATCAACACAGCCACGGTCACCGCCACCACCAGGATCGCGATTCCAGATCCCAGAAGCCTCGCACCCCCGGTGCGAGTCAGGCCGTACCAGGCCGCCGCCAACGCGAGCACGAGGCAGGCGAGGACGATCAGCCCGCGGGGAAACTGAGAAAGAACGATGTCGATACTGAGGACTGCGAGGATCCCCGCGCTCGCGAGAGCCGCGAGTGCGGCCAGCCGGTGCGGGTCGCCCTGCTCAGCCGACATTGAAGTTGAAGCGCTCCTCGTCTTCGTGCGATGAATCGCCGTTGACAAACGAGACAACGACGCCGTGGCGACGCTCAGTCCAGCCTATCCATAGCGACCCAGAGCGACAAGATGATTGAGTCCAAGCGTGGACATCTTCCTGTTAGCCCTCTCGGCCGCCCTGAATCCAACGCTGCTTGCCGCAACCACGGTGATGCTGCTTTTGCCGCAGCCTCGAAACCTGATGCTCGGCTACCTGCTCGGGGCAATGATGACCAGCGTCTCGCTGGGGCTGGTGATCGTCTTCTCTTTGGAGGATTCAGGTGCGGTCGAAGCCGCCAGGGACACGCTTGGCCCGGCGGCCGACATCGCCCTGGGCGCCATCTTCATCATCGTTGCGCTGGCACTCAACGCCGAACGCGATGCGATCTTCAGGGAACGCCGGGAACGACGCAAGTCCGCAAAGGGCAAGGCGAAGAGGGAGAAAGGCCCTCCACGCTGGCGGCAGGTCCTCAGCCGGGGCACCCCGCGCACCACCTTCGCCGTTGGAGCGCTTCTGACTCTTCCGGGCGCCTCCTATCTGGTTGCCCTCACCCGCTTGGCGAAGGACAACCTCGGCGCACCGGAGACCGTGCTCGTGATCCTCGGCTTCAACCTGATCATGCTGGTCCTGCTCGAGCTGCCGCTCCTCTCCTACTGGTTGGAGCCGGACGCGACGCCGGGGCGGGTGGAGCGCTTCAATGCCTCGTTGCGCCGGGACGGCCGGCGGATCGCGATTCGGATCGCGGCCGGCGCGGGAGCGCTGTTGGTCGTGCGTGGAGTGATAACGCTGATCGCCTGAGCCGTCCCCCAAAGGTACATTTGCCGCACGACCTGAGAGTCCCAACGTGGGAGGGGTCGGGGCTCGGGGCTCTATCTCGCTGCGCCTGCTCGGTGCTTCTTCTGTGCCTAATCGCAATCGACAGCTCTACCCGCGATGAATACAGTCGGCGCGCAATGGCGACGACCAGTGGTCAGGTCGAGGTAGGGCCGCTTCTCCGCGAGTGGCGCGAGCGCCGACGACCGACCCAGCTCGAGCTGGAGCCAGAGGCCGGTCTAACTTCCAACGCGGCTATTCGAGGAAGCGCGACCCGTGACGGGGGAAGCCACGCGGGGCCCGGCCGTGAATCGTGTAGCGGAGGTGGAGATAGACCCTGTATTCGCCCTGCTGAGTGAGGTTGTTGAGGCTGACCGAGACGCGTGGGCGCTGGCGGAGAAATGGCGGGTGCGGACATTGTCTCGGACCACCGCTTTGGCGCGTTCGAACGGTGCTTCGCCGGGCGCTGCGACAAAGGTCGCCTTGGTTTCCGGGCAGCCGGGAAGCTCGCGGCTGGGGGCGACAACCGTGCCTTCGGCCCGGTCGGACGCGACGAAGGCGCCTTCCGCGAACGGGCCCCGAGGGTCGACGTATTTCCAGTGACCATTCGGTTCGATCGGGACGCCGGCCCTGATCGCCGATTCGAAGCTGCCGCAGAAGCCCCAGCGGAAGCGGAAGCGGGCGTTGATGAGCTGGCCGCCACTGACTTCGAAGGAGATCGGTAGGCCAGCCGAGGTCGTCGCGTGCCACTTGCCTTCGATGGGAGCAACGTCTTCGGCGCCGGCGGCGGGCGCGGCGCCGGCGAGGACCAGCACACAGCTCAGAGCGACGACCCTTCGCATCTCGGCACCCTAACCGACGTACATCGAGTGGTCGACGCGATGAACGCGATCCTCGCGACGCTTCTGGACCCAATCGCGTGATTCACAAAACCTTGGTGCCTGGCGACACGCCACTGCGAGGAAATCGGCCGCGCCCGGCGGAGGGTCACTCCTCCCAGGAGCGGTGGCGGCGGGGGCGCTGGGCCTCGACCTCCTTGCGCACCGCGGCAAGCCCCTCCTCGGAGAGGCGGGCGCGGTTGCGGGAGATGGCATAGGAGATTTCCTGCCAGGAGGCGGCGACGAAGGCGCGGTTGTCGCCGTGCCAGAGACTGGCGCCGTCAGTGAGAAATTGCTCGCCCTGGCGCCACTGCTGGCGGCCGCCCCGCCGCCACTCCGGCTTCAGCTCCAGGCGCTCGCGCCTTTTTCCTGTCGTCATCCCGGCCCAGGTCGAGACCCGGTCGTCGCTTTCCACGCAGACGAACAGGCCGGCCCTGGTGACGGGCGGGTCCTGTGTGTTGATGACGTGGGTGCTTGCGATCAGGACGGCGGGGTCGAGTTGGACCACGATTCCCGGCTCGATCTCATCGATCTCGATCCGCCCGCGATGGGGAAGAGGCGCCTTGGGTATCGGCGCGCTCGCTTTCTTTTCGGCCGTCAGCCCCGGCCCTGCCTTGACCTTCTCTGTCCCTTGCCCCCGCCGCTCGGACGGCGCCGTGCGGGGCGCCGCGTCCTCGGCCACATCCGGCTGGCCCGGCGGCGGAGCGATCCCCGCCTTCGAGAACGCTTCCTTCAGGCTTCTAGCCAAGGTCGACACCTCCCTCTCCACATCGGGGCGAAGTTTGTCGCAACCGTCCGACGAGCACCACCCCTGCATGCGATGGCCTTGCCGCTGGCGCTCCTCGTCCACGATCGCCGAGAAGGAGAGCGAGCCGGTCTATGGTCCCTTTCAGCGGACCCGGGGTATCCGCTGCAGGTGAGCGTAAGTGAACGGCTGAACCGCTCCCGACGGTGTCCGGTGGTCCTTCAGCCGCGAGGAGACAAGATTGAAATCCGGGCCGAATGTATTTGCGATCGCCGCCGCGTCGTAGCGCTTGACCGGGAGGCCGCTGCATTCGGAGGGGCCTTCAGGACTG
>JBAVGD010000343.1:0-2809 GCA_049684635.1 Solirubrobacterales bacterium
CCACCCAACACAGTGACTGTCACTGTGCCACACTTCGCGACTGCAATTGATCCGCACCGCAAACCAGTCCGCGGGATGAAAGGAATGAAATGCCCAGCACCAGCAACGTACTCGACGAGGCTCTCGATCTAGTCAAGAGGCGTCTCGCCGAGCTTGACGACGAGCGAAAGCGCCTCGAGCGTGCCCTTGCCGAGCTTGGTGGCTCGATCACCCGTCGCCCGGGCCGGCCGCGCGGCTCCGGCCGCGGTCCGGGTCGCCCAGCCAAAAAAGCCTCAGGTACCCGTCGCCGTCGTCGACGCCGCTCTGGCACTCGCGCCGACCAAGCCGTCGCCCTGGTCGAGCAGAGCCCCGGCATCAGCGCCTCCGACATCGCCAAGGCGATGAAAATCAAACCCAATTATCTTTACCGGGTCCTCGGTGACCTCGAGAAAGAAGGACGGGTGAAGAAGAAGGGCCGCCAGTACCACCCGACCAAATAGCGCAGCAGCGCTCGCAGCACTTCATATGTATGACAAGAGGCCGACCCAACCGGGTCGGCCTCTTCGCTCTTCAGGTTCTTCGGCCCTCCGCGAATCTCAGATCAAGCCGAGACCACTGACCGCATCGCGCTCTTCGCCCAGCTCGGCGATGCTCGCGTCGATCCGAGCACGGGAGAACTCCGGCACCTCAAGGCCCTGAACGATCTTCCACTCCCCGCCCGAGCACGTACAGGGCTGACCGGCTATCACGCCCTCCTCGATGCCATAGGACCCGTCCGCCGGCACACCCATCGAGACCCAATCCCCATCGGGGGTCCCGAGAACCCAATCGTGAATGTGCTCGATTGCCGCGTTAGCGGCCGACGCTGCACTCGAAGCACCGCGCGCCTCGATGACCTCCGCGCCACGCTTCGCGACGCGGGGTATGAACTCCTCAGCGACCCACGCCTCATCGTCAACCGCATCCCAGGCGCTCGCACCATCCACCTTCGCATTGACGAGGTCCGGGTACTGCGTCGTCGAGTGGTTGCCCCAGACAGTCATTTTGGCGATGCTGGAGACCGGCTTGCCGAGCTTGTTCGCCAGCTGGGCAATCGCCCGGTTGTGATCGAGTCGCACCATTGCGGTGAAGCGCTCGCGTGGAACGCCGTCGGCATTTGACATAGCGATCAGGCAGTTGGTGTTGGCGGGGTTGCCGACCACCAGAACCTTCACGTCGCCTGCCGCACCGGCGGCGATCGCCTCTCCCTGCGGCTTGAAGATGCCGCCGTTGGCCTCGAGAAGGTCAGAGCGCTCCATACCCGGACCGCGTGGCCGTGCCCCAACCAGCAGAGCGACGTTGCACCCATCGAATGCCTGCTTGACGTCATCGAAGATGTCGATCCTGCGCAGCAGCGGGAAAGCGCAGTCATCCAGCTCCATCGCCGTGCCCTCGGCGGCCTTGACGGCGTCTGGGATCTCCAGCAAGCTCAGCTCGACCGGCGTGTCCGGGCCGAGCATCTGACCGCTGGCGATCCGGAACAGCAGCGCGTAGCCGATCTGCCCGGCTGCTCCGGTGACGGTGACTTTGACGGGAGTGCTCACTGGATCGTCTCCTGAAGTTGTGGTTTTCCGGAACCTAAGCCATTGCCTGGCTGAGCCGCTCGTCGATCGCGGCAAGGAACTCCTGCGTGGTGAGAAAACCCTGGTCGGGGCCGATGAGCAGCGCCAGGTCTTTCGTCATCTTGCCGCTTTCCACCGTCTCCACACAAACCCGCTCCAGCGTTTCCGCAAACCGCGATACATCCGGCGTCCCGTCGAGGCGACCGCGGGCCTCCAGCCCCCGCGTCCAGGCGAAGATCGAGGCGATCGGGTTGGTCGAGGTCGGTTTCCCCTGCTGATGCTGGCGGTAGTGCCGGGTGACCGTGCCGTGCGCCGCCTCGGCCTCAACGGTCTTGCCGTCGGGGCTCATCAGAACGCTGGTCATCAGGCCGAGTGAGCCGAAGCCCTGAGCGACGGTGTCCGATTGCACGTCCCCGTCGTAGTTTTTGCAGGCCCAGACGTAGCCGCCTTCCCACTTCATCGAGGCGGCGACCATGTCGTCGATCAGCCGGTGCTCGTAGGTGAGGCCGGCGCCCTCGAACGCCGTCTTGAACTCGGCCTCATAGACCTCCGCGAAGATGTCTTTGAAGCGGCCGTCGTAACGCTTCAGGATGGTGTTCTTGGTCGAGAGGTAGACGGGGTAACCGCGCTCGAGGCCATACCGCATCGACGCACGGGCGAAGTCGCGAATCGAGTCGTCGACGTTGTACATCGCCATCGCCACGCCGCCACCGGAGAAGTCATAGACGTCAAGCTCGATCGGCTCGGAGCCGTCCTTGGGCGTATAGGTGAGGCTCACCTTTCCCTCGCCCGGAACCACCATGTCGGTGGCGCGGTACTGGTCGCCGAAGGCATGACGGCCGATCACGATCGGCTTGGTCCATCCCGGCACGAGCCGTGGGATATTCGAGATCACGATCGGCTCGCGGAAGATCACACCGTCGAGGATGTTGCGGACCGTGCCGTTCGGCGACGGGTACATCTTCTTCAGGCTGAACTCCTTTACGCGAGCCTCATCGGGTGTGATCGTCGCGCACTTGACGCCGACACCGTGCTCCTTGATCGCGTTGGCGGCTTCGACGGTTATTGCGTCTTCCGTCGCGTCGCGGCTCTCGATTCCGAGGTCGAAGTAGACGAGGTCGACATCGAGGTAGGGCAGGATCAGCTGCTCTTTGATGAAGGCCCAGATGATCCTGGTCATCTCGTCGCCGTCGAGCTCGACGATCGGGTTCTTGACCTGAATCTTGGGT
>JBAVGD010000344.1:0-5810 GCA_049684635.1 Solirubrobacterales bacterium
AGGCACAGCTCGACCGTGTCGATCGCGTCGAAAAGCGCCTCCTTGTCCTCCTGCATGTCCTTGCTGTAGGTCAACGGCAGTGCGTGCATCACTCCGATCAAGGTCATGTAGTTGGAGGAGACGCGAGCGCTCTTGGCGCGCAGCAGCTCCGCCGAGTCGGGGTTCTTCTTCTGCGGCATGATGCTCGAACCCGAAGAGAACGAGTCGTCGAGCTCGCAGAACCCGAACTCGCTGCTTGACCAGAGAACGATCTCCGAGCCGAGGCGCGAGAGGTGCATGGCGCAGGCCGCGGCAGCGCTGAGGTAGTCGAGGACGAAATCTCGATTCGACGCACCGTCGATCGAGTTCGGGCTGATGTAAGCGAAGCCGAGATCGTCGGCCAGGGCGCGGCGGTCGATCTCCCAGTTGACGCCGGCGAGAGCCCCCGACCCGAGTGGCATCACCGTGGCGCTGTTGAAGGCGAATTCGAATCGCCCCACATCGCGGGCGAGCATCCAGAAATACGCCAGATGGTGGTGGCCGAGATACACCGGTTGTGCCCTCTGGAGGTGCGTATAGCCCGGCATCGGCCAATCACGATGGCCCTCGGCCAGCTCCAGTAGACGGCCCATTGCCGCCAAGGCAAGCTCGATGGCCCGCATCGCATGTCCCTGTACCAGCATCGCCATGTCGGTTGCCACCTGGTCGTTGCGGGATCGGCCGGTGTGAAGCTTGCCCGCGAGCGGTCCAATCTCCTCGCCAAGCAGGCGCTCGATCGCCATGTGAATGTCCTCATCCGATGCGTCGAATTCGAATCCCGATTTCTCGATCCCTTCCCGGACCCGCTCGAGGCCGGCGCTGATCTGCTCCACCTCCTCCTCGCTCAGCACACCCAGGCGACCGAGGGCGCGAGCGTGTGCCTGCGACTGATCGATGTCATACGGCCCCAACCGCCAATCGAACTCGATCGAGCGGTTCAGCTTCCAGAAACGGGGATCGGGGGGGTCGCGAAAGCGTGACATGAACCGCGGATTATCCTTGCCGCACCGGTTGACCCACCGCTGCGCCAAGCTCTTCGCAAACTCGCATCACCTCGGACTCCGTGAGCGAGGGGAAGAACGGCAGCGCCAGCGACCGCTCGGAGGCGGCTTCCGCAACAGGAAACTGGCCCTCGCGGTACCCCAGCTCCCGCAGGTGCGGGAAGAGGTGGATGCAGGGCAGGTAAGCCTTGCTTGCGATGCCTCGCTCGGCGAGAAAGGAGATCGTCGCCCCGCGGTCGACTCCCTCCGGGAGAGCAACCACATAGACGAACCAGCTGCGGCGCGCCCGGTCCCAGCCGCCAATCGGCGTCTCGATGCCCTCGATGCCGGCAAGGCCCTCCTCGTAAAGCGCGGCCACCCTTGATCGTGCTTCGAGCATGGAGTCGAGCCGTTCGAGCTGGGCAACGCCAAGTGCCGCGTTGAGCTCGGCAAAGCGATAGTTGAAGCCCAGCCCCCCGTGCTCCAGCCAGTCCATGGATGCCCCGCGTCCCTGATTGCGCTCGGCCCGGAGCCGTGCGGCGGCGTCCGCGTCGCCGGGGACGATCACTCCTCCCTCCCCCGTGGTCAGCTGCTTGTTCGCGTAGAACGCGAACGTGGCGAGATTCCCGCGTGAGCCGACTTTGCGTCCCTCCGAGTCGACCGCCCCAAGGGCCTCGCAGGCATCCTCGAGGACGCCGAGGCCATGTGCCGCGGCCAGCGTCTCCAGCTCGGGCATCGCCGCCGGATAGCCGAATATATGCACCGGAAGGATGCCCGCTGTCCGCTCCCCCAGGGCGGCCTTGGCGGCCGACGGATCGAGGTTCAGGGTGCCGGGATCGATATCGCAGAAGACCGGTCGGGCTCCCTCGTACAGCAGGCAATTCGCCGAGGCGACAAAGCTGAAGGGACTGGTCAGGACCTCATCGCCAGGCCCCCATCCGAGTGCTCGCACACCCAGATGAAGCGCGGTCGTTCCGCTTGAGACCGCGACCGCATCATCAACCCCCAACCAGGCCGCAAAATCGTGCTCGAAGCGCTCTGCCATCGGGCCGAGTGAGAGCCGGCCGGAGTGCAGTACCTCCAGCGCCAGTTCCTCCTCTCGCCTCCCGATCTCCGGTTTGGCCAAGGGAATGGAATCCGCGCTCATGGGCGCCCACCCTACCCGGCGTTCTCGCCGCTCCGTGGTTGATACGCGTACTCCAGCGAGTCGACAAGCGCCTCCCACGAAGCCTCGATGATGTTCTCTGAAACCCCGATCGTCCCCCACTCCCGCTCGCCGTCGGCGGAATCCAGCAGCACGCGGGTGACCGCGCCGGTGCCGTGCGTCTCGTCGAGGATGCGCACCTTGTAGTTGGTCAGTTCGACGTCGGCGAGGTGCGGGAAACGATCGACGATCGCGGCGCGCAGGGCACGATCGAGAGCGTTGACCGGACCGTTCCCCTCTGCTACCCGCACGTAGCGCTCGCCGTCGACGAGGACCTTGATCGTCGCCTCCGTCTCGACCTTTCCATCGGCTCGCTTCTCGGTTGTGACGCGGAAGCTCTCCAGCTCGAACAGCGGCTCGTAGCTGCCGGCCTCCCGCCGCAGCAGCAGCTCGAACGACGCGGGAGCCGCCTCGTAGTGGTAGCCGCGGTGCTCCTGCTCCTTGAGGCGCCCGACCGCTCGCAGCGCCGCCTGCTCGTCGATCTGGAGGCCCGCCTGCTCAGCCTGGCTGAGAATGGTCGCCTTCCCCGAAAGCTCGGAGGGCAGAACCGCACGCTGGTTGCCGACGGACGCCGGATCGATGTGCTCGAACGTCCGCGCATCGACCTCAACGCCGGCGACGTGCATTCCCCCCTTGTGGGCGAAGGCATTGCGCCCGACGTAGGGCTGATCCGGATTCGGCGTCACGTTGCAGAGCTCGTCGACGAAGTGGGCCGTCTCGGTGAGGCTCGCCAGCTGCTCGGGACTGACGCAGTCAAAGCCCATCTTCAGCTGCAGCGCAGGCAGAACCGAAACGAGGTTGGCGTTGCCGCAGCGCTCGCCGTAGCCGTTGACGGTTCCCTGCACCAGGCGCGCCCCCTCACGCACGGCCGCAAGCGAGTTGGCGACACCGCAACCGGCGTCGTTATGAACGTGGATGCCAACCTCGACACGGCCTCCGACGGAAGCGGCCACCGCGGCCGTGGCGTCGGCGATCTGGTCGGGCAGGCTGGAGCCGTTGGTATCGCAGAGAGTCACGTTCTCCGCGCCGGCCCCGGCGGCTGCCGCGAGGCACTCCAGGGCGTACGCCCCGTCGTCGCGATAGCCGTCGAAGAAATGCTCGGCGTCGTAGATCACGCGCTTTCCCTGCTGCCGGCAGAACGCGACCGAGTCCTCGATCATCGCCAGGTTCTCCTCACGCGAGACCTTCGTCACCTTTTCCAGATGCAACGCCCACGTCTTCCCAACCAGGGTGACGATCGGAGCGAAGCAATCGACCAGCGTGCGCAGGGCGGGGTCGTCCTCGGCCGCGACACCGCGCCGATGGGTCATGCCGAAAGCGCAGATCGTCGCCTGCCGCAGCTCCAGCTCGGCGAGGAGGCCAAACAGCTCCGCTTCCTTGGGGTTTGAGCTTGGAAAGCCGGCCTCGATCAGGGGCACTCCAAGAGCGTCGAGCGCGTGGACGATGCGCACCTTCTCGCCGGCCGAGAGGGACATTCCCTCGCCCTGCATGCCATCGCGCAAGGTCGTGTCGTAGAGCTTTACCTGTGCCATCTGATGCCTTTCCGGTTCGAGGAGTCGGGGAGAGGACCTTTTCCGGTCCGCCTGCGCGACAGCGTCGCGCCAGCCGCTAGGCGGCTGCGGTAATTCGCCCGATTGCCTCGAAACGACACTGCATCAGGAACTGACCTTACTCGGTTCATCCGTCTCGGTCGGCACCTCGACGAAGTCGAGCCACTCGAGGTACTCCTCGGCACGGCCGTGCAGGGCATCCTGGAATTTTGCCTGGATCACTCTGGTGATCTCGCCCGGCTCACCGAGGGGATGGTCGTCCACGTCGCGGACCGGCACCAGCTCGGCGGCGGTGCCGGTGAGGAAGACCTCGTCGGCCAGGTACAGCTCGGCCCGGGCGATATCGCGCTCCTCGACCGCGTAACCAAGATCCTGCGCGATCTGGACGACCGAGTTGCGGGTGATGCCATCGAGGATGGCCGCGGTGTGCGGCGGCGTGCAGATGGTCCCGTCGCGAACCACGAAGACGTTCTCGCCGGATCCCTCCGAGACGAAGCCGTGCTGGTCGAGCAGGATCGCCTCGTCGTAGCCGGAGGCGGTCGCCTCGGTCTTGGCCAGGACGGAGTTGAGGTACTGGCCGGACGCCTTCGCGTGAGGGATCAGGCTGTCGCCAGAGATCGTCCGCCAGGACGAGACCTTGGCGCGGATGCCGTGCTTGGAGCCGTCCTCGCCGAGGTAGACCCCCCACGGAAAAGCGGCGATGATCACCTCGATCGGCGCGTCCGTCGCGTAGAGGCCCAGGTTGCCGTAGCCGCGGTAGGCGAGCGGCCGGATGTAGCAGGAACCGAGGCCGTTGCGGCGGATCAGCTCGTTGGTGGCCTCGCGGATCTCCTCGGCCGTGTAGGGAAGCTGGAGGTAGTAGAGCCCGGCCGACCTCTCGAGTCGCTGGAGGTGCTCGCGATGGCGGAACACCGCCGGACCCCGATCGGTCTCATAGCAGCGGATGCCCTCGAAGACACCGGTCCCGTAATGAAGGCCGTGACTGAGCACGTGCGTCTTCGCCTCGTCCCAAGGTACGAACACGCCGTTCTGCCAGATGAGGTTCGCCGTCTCCATCCCGGGAAAGTATGCCGGATGTCGTAGCTGACGTTCCGGGCTAGAGCGCTTCGAGCACGGCCTCGGTCATCTCGACGGTGCCGACCTCCGTCTCCCGCAAAGGTCGCTCCGTCAGCGGCGCCTGCGGAATCGTGCCGCCAAGCAGGTCCGGTGTCCGCAGTCCCCGCTCCAGAGCCGTGTCGACGGCGGCCTCGATGCGGCCCGCGTCCTCGGGTCGCCCGAAGCCGTAGCGAAGCATCATCGCCACCGTGAGGAAGGTGGCGAGTGGATTAGCGATGCCCTGGCCCGCGATGTCCGGTGCGGAACCGTGGACCGGCTCGAATAGCCCCGGCTCTCCCTCCGCACCGATACTGGCCGACGGCAGCATTCCAAGGGAGCCTGTGAGCATCGCCGACTCGTCGCTGAGAATGTCGCCGAACAGGTTCTCGGTGAGGATCACATCGAAGTCCGACGGCCGTGAGACCAGCTGCATGGCGGCGTTGTCGACCAGCAGGTGGCTGAGCTCAACGTCGGGATAGTCGGCCGCGACTCTGGTCACCACCTCTCGCCAGAGTCGTGAGGTCTCCAGAACGTTCGCCTTGTCAACGGACGTGACCCTGGCGATGCGCGAAGAGCTCTCGGCCCGTCGCCTTGCCGCCTCGAAGCCTGCTCGGGCGATTCGCTCGATTTCGAAGGCGGAGTACTCGCAGGTGTCATGGGCGACATCGCCGTTGCGGCCGCTGTCGCCGAAGTAGATCCCCCCCGTCAGCTCGCGCACCACGAGCAGATCGGTACCGGCAATCCTCTCCTCGCGCAGGGGGCTGGAGGCGATCAGAGCCGCGCTGGGCCGCACCGGCCGCAGGTTGGCGAAGAGGCCCATGCCCTTGCGAATCCCCAGCAGCCCCTGCTCGGGGCGGGGCGCCTGGGGGTCGGTCGTGTCCCATTTCGGACCCCCCACGGCGCCGAGCAGAACGGCATCCGAGGCCCTGCAGGCGTCGAGCACTTCGTCGGTGAGGGCGATGC
>JBAVGD010000345.1:0-4844 GCA_049684635.1 Solirubrobacterales bacterium
GAGATCTTCCTCACCGACATCGGCAAGGAGGGCTCGACGATGCGGGGGCTGATGAACGCCTTCGCGACGGCGATCTCGATCGGCCTCCAGTACGGCGTCCCGCTCGAGGTCTTCGTGCGCAAGTTCAGCTACATGCGCTTCGAGCCGGAGGGCATCACCGGCAACCCGGAGATTCCCTTCGCCAAATCGCTGCCCGACTACATCATGCGCTGGCTGGCCAGCCGCTTCATCGACGACACCGAGACGCTCGAGGACCTCGGGATCCTCACCAAGGAGGTGCGCGCCAAGCGCGAGGCCGAGACAACCCAGCTGGGGCTCGGGATCAGCACCGGCGGAGAGGTCAAGCCGGGTAATGGCGGTAACGGCCACTCCAAGCCTGGGAACGGGAACGGGGGGAACGGCGCCGAGAAGGCCAAGGCAACAGGCGGAGAGGCCGTTCCGGCTGCCGATGCGCTCACCGAAACCCCGCCGGTCCTGCCGGCAAAGATGTCTGGCCTCGACCTCGGCCCGGCCTGCGAGCAGTGCGGCGGCATGATGCAGCGAACGGGCAGCTGCTACACGTGCAGCAGCTGCGGCAATAACACCGGCTGTGGCTGAGCCAGCGCACCCTCGGATCTCATAGTTTCGGTACGCCGAGCCGATAAGCCGGTCAATGAGCAGCAGGAGCGATCCGTTCAGGTTGGTTGTCCCGTTTCTGATCGTGATCCTGTGCGGGGCTGCCCTGTTGCTGATCGTGCTCATCCTGGGTGGCTCGGACATCGACAAGACCAGCGGCAAGGCGATTGGCACCGCGGCCGTGTTCGCTGCCTTTTCCCTGACAGCCATGGTGGGGGCAAGTCTCGGCAGCCGACGTTCCGAGCTCGCGCCGTTCGGATACCTGACCGCGGCCTTCTCGCTCGCAGCCTTCCTGGCGGTGACCTCCGCGATCTGGTCTGCCGACCTCTTCAGCGACAGCTGGAAGGTTGCTGGCGACACCATCGTGCTCGCAGTGTCGGCGGCAAACGTCTCGCTGCTGCTCGGATCGACACGCGAGGAGGACAGCGAGGCCGTTCGCCTGGTCCGCGCCGGAGGCATCGTGGCGCTCTCGACCCTGTCCCTGATGGCGATCGTCGAGATCTCCTCCCCCGGCAAGGACATCGGCGTGCAGCCGATGGCCATCGCAGCCGTCCTCTACGTGCTCGGGATGATCCTGCTGCCGCTGCTCAAGCGCCTGTCGCCGCCTCAGCCCAGCTTCGCGGCGCCAATCCCGGCGGGCGCCTTCACGGAGGAACCGCGGGTCCTGCGGCTCGACCACCTGGTCATCTCGGTAACCGACTGGGATCGCGCGAACGCCTTCTACCGAAACATCCTCGGTGCGGAGGTGCTGTCTCTGCCGGGCGGGCGCATCGCCTATCGCATCGGCGGACAGCAGCTGAACGTCCATGGCCCGGGCGCCGCAGTGGCCCCCCTGGCCGCGGACCCGGTTCGGCCCGGGAACAGCGACCTCTGCTTCATCTGGAACGGCCCGCTCGAAACGGCCGTCGAACACCTGCACCGACACGGCATCGAGATCATCGAGGGGCCCGTCAGCAGAATCGGCGCACAGGGTCCTGGCCAAAGCGTGTACTTCCGCGATCCCGACGGCAGCCTGATCGAGCTGATCTCCTACCTGTCCTAGCGGCGTGCCTGAGGCGGTTCCGCCAGATCGCCCGCGTCGAGCCGGGCTAGGGAAGGTCCTCGCAGGCGATCCCGTCGTTGTCCCCATCCAGGCGATATGGGTCGCGCCTCGGGTTGTGGCGGCGGAAGAACCTCTGCGCCTGCCGGTGCGTCCTGAAGTCCGCGCAGTCGACGTCGACGAAAGAGGCGTGTGCGGCTGGGCGCGACGAGGGTGCAGCCTGACTTGGGGCGGCAGATGCGAGGAGACAGAGGACCAGAACGAGGGCGGCCAGGTGACGGCATCGCGGGGAGTGCAAGACGGAACCTCCCAAAGGTCGGATGAGAACTCCCGAAGACCCTACGCCGCGGGGCAGGACATGCGCAAGGCCGTGAGGCTACGGCGCCACCTGTCCATAGGCGGCGAGGCGACAGGCAAGGCCGCAGCTTCGAGAGCGGCCTTGCGCAGTTCCGTCAGCCGGGGACGGAGACCCGGACCAGAGCCCGCCTACCGCAGTTGAGCCGCGCCGAGCCGTCCTCGAAGCGGATCAGCCGCAGGGTAACCGGGTGATTGCAGCTGACCCTGATGGCATGTCCTCGAACGGGCATCGCCTTTCCGATCCCCACCGCGCTGACGCGCCCCTGGGTTGTCGGAGCGCCATAGACACTCGCCACCACACCCAGCGAAAGTGTCGCCGCCGTCATGACCGCAAGAAAAATCGTTCTTAGCCTCATACCCCGACAAGGAATGGGGGATCAGATTTCGCCCCCCCACGGCACGGCCAACCAGGCTGATCGCCCGACCTGCGGCGAGGACGTCGGCCCAAATTCCTTTTGTATGGTGGGGGCGTGCCTCGAATCGAAACGGTCTTTGCCGTCGAGCCTGCTATCGAGTGCTCCCCCTGCCGGCGGCTCGCTCGCCAAGCGCAAGCGGACGGCCTGGCTCGATGACGCAGGCGATCACCACTGAGACCCAGCCCGGCGTCGTAGCCGTCGAAGCTCGGGCCCTAACACGACGCTACGGCGAGGGCGCCACCGCCGTGGATGCGTTGCGCGGCGTCGACCTCGATGTCCGCACGGGCGAGCTCGTCGCCGTGATGGGCCCCTCGGGCTCCGGCAAGTCGACCCTGATGCACATCCTCGCCGGCCTCGACGCACCGACGAGCGGGACCGTGACCATCGACGGCGCCGACATCACGAAGCTGAACGACACCAAGCTCACACATCTGCGGCGCGACCACATCGGCTTCGTCTTCCAGTTCTTCAACCTGCTGCCGATGCTCGACGCGGAGGAGAACATCGTCCTGCCCCTCTCTATCGCCGGTAAGAAGCCGGAGAAGGCGTGGCTCGAGGAGATGCTCCAGAAGATGGGCCTCGCCGGCCGGCGCAGCCATCGTCCCGCCGAGCTCTCGGGCGGGGAGCAGCAGCGGGTCGCGATCGCGCGTGCTCTCGTCTCGCGGCCGACGATCCTCTTCGCCGACGAGCCCACGGGGAACCTCGACTCCAAGACCGGTGGAGAGATCCTCGACCTCCTCCGCGACCTGGTCGCCTCCTACCGGCAGACAACGGTGATCGTGACGCACGAGCCCCGCGCCGCCTCAATCGCCGACCGGATCCTCTTCCTCGCCGACGGGCTGATCGTCAAGGAGCTGCGCGAAGCCACGGCCGCCGATGTCCTCGCGGTTATGAACGAACTCCAATCGTGATCGGCGTCACGCTCAAAGGGCTGGCCGGGCGCAAGTTGCGGGCGGCGCTGACAGCGATGGCGATCGTGCTCGGGGTGGCGATGATCAGCGGCACCTACGTGCTCACGGACACGATCAAGTCCGCGTTCGGCACGGTCTTCACCCAGGTCTACAAGAACACCGACGTCGTGGTCAGCGCCAAGAGCGCGGTTGAAGGCTCGGACAACCGAGCCCTGCCGCCATCGTTCCCGCAGTCCGTACTCGCCAGAGTGCGGGGTCTGCCGGGGGTGGCCGCGACGGAGGGCGGGGTCGGCGACTTCGCCCTGCTGGTTGGCCGCGACGGCAAGGTGATCTCCGGTCACGGCGCGCCGCCACTGGCCTTCAGCGTCCATCCGCACGGCAGCCAGCGGTTCAACCCGCTCGAGCTCACCGCGGGCGGCTGGCCGGAGGGGCCGGCCGAAGTGGCGATCGACGCCAACACCGCCGGCAACGAGCACTACGCGGTTGGCCAGACGATCGGCGTAATCGCACGCGGACCGGAGCGGCAATTTCGCATCGCCGGCATCGTCAAGATCGGGGGAGTCTCGTCGCTGGGCGGCGCGACGATGGCGGTCTTCGACTTCCGGACCGCGCAGCAGCTCTTCCACAAGCAGGGTGAACTCGACCTGATCAACGTCGCGGCGAAGCCCGGCACCTCGCCCGAGCAGCTGGTGAGCGAGATCCGTCCCCTGCTGCCACCCACTGCGCAGGTGCGGACCGGCCAGGCGCAGGCGCAGCAGGCGAGCAAGGACACGAGCGCCTTCCTCAACATCATTCAGAACTTCCTGCTCGCGTTCGGCGGGGTGGCTCTCTTCGTCGGCAGCTTCGTCATCGCGAACACCCTCTCGATCACGCTCGCGCAACGAACGCGCGAACTCGCGACCCTGCGCACACTCGGTGCGACCCGGCGGCAGGTGCTCAGGTCGGTCCTCGGAGAAGCCTTCGTAATCGGCGCGATCGCCTCGGTCGCCGGCCTCTTCCTCGGGCTTGCCCTGGGAAAGGGGCTCAACGCTCTCTTCGTCTCCTTCGGGATCAACCTGCCGCAGGCGGGCCTGGTGTTCGCAACCAGGACGATCGTCGTCTCGCTCGCCGTCGGGGTGACGATCACGATGCTCGCCGCCCTCCGACCGGCGATCCGCACGACCAGGGTGCCGCCGATCTCGGCGGTGCGGGAGGGCGCGGTGCTGCCACCGTCGCGCTTCGCGCGCTTCGGCTCGCTCGCGGCCATGCTCACGGTCGGCGCCGCTGTCGCGCTGATGCTGATCGGCCTGTTCGTCGGCGGGTTCTCGACCACCCAGCGGCTGATCGCCATCGGTGTCGGCGCCGTTGGAGTCTTTCTCGGCGTGGCGATGCTCGCAAAGATGCTGGTCCCGCCGCTCGTCTCCGTCCTCGGCTGGCCGGCAACGAAGATCGGCGGCAGCTCCGGAGCGCTCGCTAAGGGGAACGCGACCAGGAATCCCACCCGCACCGCGTCGACCGCCTCCGCTC
>JBAVGD010000346.1:0-8929 GCA_049684635.1 Solirubrobacterales bacterium
GGCACGCCCGGAAGCGTGTGGCCGATCCGTCCCCCGGTCGTCCGGTAGACGAACGCGTGGACGCCCATGACCCGGCGGGTCACGGGCCAAACCCGGTCGGCGATGTCCAGGTAGCTCACCGTGAGGAACCTAGCGTGTCGCCGACCGGTCGCCGCATTCTCAGGTGTACATGCCCCCGAACATGCCACCGGTGATGTTCAGAACCTGGCCGTGAACGTAGTTCGCCAGCGGGGATGCGAGGAACAGGACCGGACCGGAGGCCTCGGTCGGGGTGGCCGGGCGGCCGAGCGGGATGATCGCCGAAGCCATCTGGCGCATCTGCTCGGGGATCCCGAGCTCGATCTTCTCGCCGGTGGGCGACGTCATCTCTTCGCCGGCCTCTTTCGCAGCCGTGAGGCGAGTTTCGACGAAGCCGAAGGCCACCGCGTTCACGTTGATCTTGAACTGGCCCCACTCCTTGGCAAGGGTTTTTGTCAGGCCGACCACGCCCATCTTGGCGGCGGAGTAGTTGACCTGGCCGGCGTTGCCCATCATCCCCGAGGTCGAGGAGGTGTTGATGAGCTTCCGGAAGACCTCCTTGCCTTCGTTGCGCTCGGCCTTCGCGGCCTCCCGCCAGTGGGGGGCCAGCGCCCGCGCAACGCGGAACGGCACGATCGTGTGGATGTCGAGCATCGCCTGGAACTGCTCGTCGGTCATCTTGTGCGCGACGCCGTCCCAGGTGTAGCCGGCGTTGTTGACGACGATGTCGACGGCGCCGAAGGCGTCAACCGCGGCGGCGACCAGCCCATCGGCTGCGCCCTCCTTGGTCAGGTCGCCGGCGTGGACGGCCGTCTCGCCATCGATCTCGCCGGACGCCTGCTCGGCGACGTCGGCGTCAAGGTCGTTGATCAGGACCTTGGCACCCTCACGGGTGAACAGCTCAGCGGTCGCCCGGCCGATGCCTCGCGCCGACCCGGTGACGATCGCCGCTTTTCCATCGAGAAGTCCCATCTCTCTTCGTTCTCCTTGTCGTTCGTTAAGCCGCGCGGGAGGCTACAAGGAACGGCGTGGGCCTGGTTGACTGGCCAATCGGCCCGGACCGGTGGTGCTCTACCGCTGCGCCAGTCGGTGGTGTGGGATGGACTTGGCCGTTCCTCTATGCGGCAGCCGCGGGTGCAGTCGCCCCGATGAGCCATGTGGACGCCGCGGCGGTCACCCCGCCGCTTTGGTCAAGCTCCGCCAGCGCTTCGCGCAACGCCGCCGCGATCGTCGGCCGAACTCGCTCGGCGTCAGGCCCGGCGAGGCGGATGACCTCCCCGGCGGGACCGAGCGCCATCACGAACTCGACCGCGTCATCGAGGTCGCGACCGATCGTGATCGGGATGTCGCACCGTTGCAGCTCGATGTTCTCGAAGCCGGCGTTGAGGAGGATCTGGCTGGTCGTGTCGGCATCGGCCATCGAAAAGGGCCCCGGACCGCATCTCGGCTCGTCGGACTCCTCGGGCTCGTCCAGGTAGTCCTCGACGACCTGCTCCGCCCGGTGCAGCCAGTCGTTGTCCAGCTTGCGTCGCCAGACGACCATGCACAGCTGTCCGCCGGGGACGAGCGCCTTCCGCACGTTGCGCATCGCGGCGACCGGGTTGGCGAAGAACATCGTGCCGAAGCGAGAGAAGGCGTAGTCGAACCGCTGCTCGAATTCGGTCGCCTCGACATCCGCGGCCATGAAGTCGACATTGCCGACGCCGGCCTTCTCGGCCTCGGAGCGAGCCGCCTCGATGAACCGAGGCGCGACGTCGACTCCGACTGCCGTGCCGGCCTCGCCAATCAGTTCGGCGAGGCGGCGGGTCGTGTCGCCAAATCCGCAGCCGACGTCCAGCACTCGTGCGCCGGGCTCCGGTGGGCGGGCGGCGAGTGCGGCCTCCCCGTGTGCGCCCAGGCCGGTCGTGACGATCTCTCGAAACTGCACGAAGCGATCGAAGAGCACGCCGTTCCAGGCTTCGAGCGCCTCCTCGTTCGCCGCGGAAACCTGCTCCATAGGCCGATGGTAGCCGCTGACCGGACGATCATCCGATTTATTGCAAAGAGTGGCCTTTCGCCTGACATCCACCGAAAACTGCCGTTCTACCCAGTGGAAGAAGCCTTCCAGTGCGGGACTGAAGCCCCTCTGGGTGAAAGCCAGAGCAAGGGACAGTGGAATGACAGACCAAGGGAGAACGGAATGAGTCGGTTGCACAGAGGTTTGATCGTCGCGCTCGGTGTGGCGGCACTCGCAATACCTGCCGGTGCTATTGCCAAGCAGGGCGACAACCACGGCAAAGCGAAAGGCCACGCGAACTCGCATGGCGTCGCGTACATCTTCAAGGGGACGTATGCCGGGACAAGCTCGGTTGAAGTCAAGAGCGGCAACTCACGCGTCCGCAAGGGCGGTTTTGTCGGTCAGACGGTGACCTTCGACCTGACGAACGCCGCGATCGTCGTCGACGATACGAACAGCGACGGCCAGCGCACTCTGGACGATGTCAAGACCGGTGACAAGGTCCTGGTCAAGGCGAGCCTGCCGCGCACGGAACCCGGCAGCCAGCCGTTTGCCGCGAAGCGCCTGGTGGACCAGACGCACCAGGCCAGCTGAGCAACTCCGCATCCGGAGCGGGACGGGCGCCACGTGGCGCCCGTCCTGTTCATGCTGTTGATTTGCTTCCTGTCCGGCGACCCTTCGGTGGATGGCCCGGCCCGGCGATTGACAGAGGTCCTCAGCAGGGCCCGAGGCCCATCAACCGGCGCCGGTAGATCTGCATCGATCCGTGGCTCCAGTCGCTGTGGGTCTGATTGCGCAGGCTTGGCACGAGCTCGTGGTGGTAGGGCGAGCTGAGGCTCTCGCTGTGTCCAATCACATTGCGAACCTTGATGTGGAAGCGGCAACGCAGGTACTGCGTGAGCCGCAGCGAGGCATGTAGCTGGGCGGGGTTGTCGAGCACATCGGCGTCCTGGAAGCCGACGTGCTCGATGCCGATCGCCGTCCAGTTCAGGCCGACCGTGTGCCGGCAGCGGGTCCTCAGGTTGACCAGCTGGAAGATGCGACCCGAGGAGGAGACCACGAAGTGGGCGCACACATTCGGCAGCTCGTGCAGCTCGACGTCAGGGATGTCTGGGGCGAAGGTGTTGTAGACGGCGGCCGCGGTGCCGGCAACCGCGATGTGCTCGACGATCACGTGTGGATGCTTCAGTCGCCAGGTGTTTTCGCCGTAGTGGCGCTCGGAGTACGCGGCCATCTCACGCTTGCGTTTCGGCGGGAAGGGGATGAGCCATTGCGTGATCGGAGGCCGCGCCGCGATTCGCATGGCGCGTCCGTCGTGGCTCGGCGCTGCCGCCCGAGCGGCCGGCAAGGTGTCGCTTGGCGCGCTGAGCTGAACCGCCGCCAGCACAGAGAGCGCCAGCACTGTCGCGGCGACACTAGCCCGCTGCTTCACGAGACCCCGAGGTACTCGTCGAGGGCCGTGGTTTTCTGTGTGTCCTCGTAGACCTCGTATTCGCGCAGCAGGCCCCAGGAGAGGCGGCCCCAGATCACGTAGCGGTTCTCGTAGACGCGCCTGCCGTCCGGCGACTCGAGGAAGTCGTAACCGCGGATGCAGATCGTCTGCTTCCAGGGGAAGCCCTTGAGGATGACCTCGTCCGGGTAGATCTGGATGCCGACGTCGGCGAAGCGGCGAAGCCAGGCTTCCAGCCGGTCCTTGCCTTCGAGCTCGGTGGCCCAGGAGCTGTCGCCGGGGAACCGAAACCTGATGTCCTCGGCGTCCATCCGCAGCGTCGGCGCGAGATCTCCCTCACGAGCCTTCGCCATGTTGCGGGCGATCATCCTCTTGGCAAGCCAAGACAGCATCGGCACCTCCTCGGGTAGCTGGCCTCCAGAACGTACCGCCGCTCGCAAGCCTGGGGAAGATCTCCGCGGGGAGATAATCGCGTCATGCCGGATCAAGCGGCGGCGGAGGCGATCCTGCGGGCAACCTATCGGGCGTTTAATGCCCGCGACGTCGATGCCGCGATCGCCCTCATGCATCCGCAGGTCAACTGGCCGAATGCCTGGGAGGGCGGTCGCGTGACCGGCAGGGATGGAGTCGCCGGGTACTGGAGGCGACAGTTCGAATCGATCTCGAGCAGGGTCGAGCCGGAGGGCTTCGAACACGATCCGGATGGCGGTGTCACGGTTCTCGTACGCCAGGTCGTCGATGACGCGATGACGGGCGAACTCCTCTCCGATGTCAGGGTTCGTCACAGGTATCGGTTTGAGGACGGGCTGATCGTTCGGATGGACGTGCTTGACGCGGAGGCCTGACGGGCATTGGTGCCGCTCGACGGCGCCAGACGCCGGGAAGAGCTCGATTGCTAGGCGGTCGCGGCGATCGCTGCCAGGTCCCTGGGCCTGAGCAGGGCAACCAGGGTGCCTTTGTCGACGACCGCCAGGCCGCCCTTTCGCAATTTCACCTTGGCGCCGGTGAGGCGCGCGACCTCGTTCGAGAAATCCGGCTCGTGACCGACGAGGAGGACCTCGCCCCGTCCGGCGGCCAGGGCGAACGAGTCAAATGGCCCGCCGCGGAGCTCGTCGGTGCCCTCCGGTTCGAGGCCGAGCGCCTCGCAGGCGAGTCGCGCCGTCTCCACGGCGCGCACCTTCGGGCTTGTCAGGCAGGCATCGATCTCGGCGCCGATCGCCGCCAGCGCTCGTCCGGCGACCTTCGCCTGTCGCGCTCCCTTCGCAGTCAGACGCCGCGCCGCGTCGTCGTCGCCATCCTCGGCGTCGCCGTGCCTCAGCAGGTAGATCACCTGTCTTCGGCCACCGCTTGCAGGGCCTCAGGGCCGCCGCCGATCAGCGGATCGCCGTGGGCAAAGAGGAGATGCTGGAAGTCTTCGTCGAGCAGGGAGGCGCAGCGCTTGCGGATCGCGGCCTTGACAGCCTCGGGGTCCTCCCCGATCAGGTGGTCGGAGACGAATCGCAGCTTGCCGTAATGGATCAGGCTGTCGGCGAAGAGCAGGGCGCCACCGCCGGCGTCGACGCGGAGGACCGTGTCATCAGGACAGATTGCGTCCATCTCGAGAGCGGTTATGTCCTCAGCGAGCCGGTCGCCGAACGCGAACCCGCTCACCGCCGGCCCACGCTCGAACTCATAGAGCCCACTCTCATGGCAGCGGATGGGGCATTCGAACCGCTCGGCAAGCTCCGGGGCATGCCGCAGGTGGTGGCGATTGGAAAGCACGATCTGCTGCAGACCTCGCTGCTCAAACCACTCGATTCCCTCGTCGGGCAGCAACGGATCGATTGCCGTTCGCGATCCGGCGACGAAGTGGCAGCCCACCTCGATCTTGATCCGTGGATGCTGAGCCTTCCAATGGAAGATGCCCTCGAGGATTTCCTCCATGCGCCGACGCTACCCGCTCCGCCCCGTCCATACCATTGCCTGCGATGCCACTGGCCCTCGGTCGCCACCTCCTCTTCCGCGAGATCCCCAGCGGAGCCTGGATCGCGATCGTCGCCGTGGTGGCGATCATCCTGCTGCTGCGCTACTGGCCGCGGATCATTGCGTGGGTCGAGCGCCACTGGCGTTCGAGGTGAGTCCATGCTGGGGTGACGCGGTCCGCCCCTACAGCCCCATCAGCTTGCGGAGGATCTCCTTCATGAGCCCCGAGCATGGCACGGGAGGAAACGCGAGATCATCGGAGGGCAAGGATTCCCAGCAAATGAGCTTGTTCGAGGGAGAGGGTGATGATCGGGCGTGATCGCACGTGGTCGGTCTGATGTGTCCGGATTGTGTCCGGGGGATGCTTGCGTGCGGTTCCAGAGTCCCTTCTTTCCGGCGCCACCAGGTCCGGACACCCTCGTCTTGAGCGGTTGGGAGATCGGTTTGAGTGCCTCTTCGGGCTACTGCTAAGTTGCTTCGATGGCAAGGGGGCAAAGGGGAATGAAGGCTGCACGCTTCGGGACGCTCGCCTTCGTCTCGGTCTCCTTGGTGCTGCTAGTCGGCAGCGCGACGAGCTCGGCTTACGTGATCGGCAGTCGACTGCCGAGCGGACAGCCGCAACGGACCGTTTGCACCTTCGCCATTCCTGCCACCGAAATCCCCTGCACCCTCTCGCAGGACTGGCTCGCCTACGGACTGGTCGAACCGGCTGGGTTGACATCGCCGGTGACGGGGGAGATCACCCGCTGGAGCGTCCTGATCGGCTCGCCGCCACCGGGAACGACCAGCATCAAACTGCAACTGCGCACGCTCTCGGGTTGGCGCGGCGATGGGCGCGGCAAGCTGATCGAAGTCCCGCTCCCGGCTCCCGGCACATATAGCTACTTTCAGTTCGTCGAAAACCTGCCGATCGGCCTCGGCGAGGGGATCGGACTCACCGCCTACGTTTCCGGGAAAGGCGGCCAGGCAGGCCTGACTGTCCTCGCTGAAGCGCCCGAATCGGGCAACGTCCTGGACTGGGAAAAGAACCTCGGCGAAGAAAACGACAGCTACTTCACCACCCAGCATGACAGCCAGCTCCTGCTCTCTGCGACGGTCGAGCCCGACCGCGACCACGACGGCCTCGGCGACGATACCCAGGACCCATGCGTCCCGGCATCGAGCAGCTCCGATGGCTGCCGCCAAGTCGCGCGGCCTCCGAAAGCCGCCTTCTCCTACTCGGCACCGCAGGCCTTCGCGACCAAGGGCAAGGTCGTGATCTCGCTGCGCTCCAGCGAAGCCGGCTCGGCCGCCGCCCAGGGCCGGGTCCGGGTCGGCGGCAAGGCAGGGCACACCTACACCCTGGAAGAGGCACAACGGCTGATCCCCGCCCACAGACGAGTCAAGTTGAGACTGCGGCTTCCGGCCGGAACCAAGCTCACCGTGGCGAAAGCGCTCGCCGCCCGCAAGAGAGTCGTCGCCGAAGTCTCCGCCTACGCCGAAGGCCTCTCGGGCGGCAGGGGTCCCGAATCCGAAATGATCATCCCTTCGCGACGCCCGCCGCATCGAAGGAAGTAGCCCCGACGCCGCAACTCTCCTCCTTACTCGCGGCGCGCGAACATCCTCGCCCTTGAGCGCGGGAGGCAGTTCCTCACCGCAGCCTCCTCACCTAGCAATCCCTACACGATTTGGCTAGTCGATGCACCCGAGAGGAGTCATCCCTATGGAAGTCGGTCCCTCGCCCCACGGAGTCGGGCCCTTCCTTCGTGCACTCTGAAGCCACCGCGTCGCCTCCGACCCCGACCCCCCGACACACGCGAGATCCCCAGCGGAGCCTGGATCGCGATCGTCGCCGTGGTGGCGATCATCCTGCTCCTGCGCTACTGGCCGCGGATCGTCGCCTGGGTCGAGCGCCACTGGCGTTCGAGGTGAGCCCATGCTGGGGTGACGCGGTCCGCCCCTACAGCCCCATCAGCTTGCGGAGGATCTCCTTCATGAGCCCCGAGCATGGCACGGGCGGGCACGCAGGATCGTGGGACTAAAAGGAGCCTCTGGAGTGAGGTCGTTCGAAGACCGGTGATCTATCATTGGATGGCTTGACAGCAATCGGGTTTGCGGCGAGGTTTACCGGTCGCCGGCAAGCTGGGATTTAGGAGACAGCGATTGATATCTGACGACTCTCTCTTTCGGGGCACGACCCTGCATCATTACCTTGAGCGGCGGATACACGGGCTTCTCGCCGAGGTTGAGAAGGCGTCTGAGGACCATGCCCTCCAGGCTGACGAAGAGGCTTGGGTTGAAGCACTGGTAGAGAACTTCGACGTGCGGGTTCCCGAGTTGGGGGAGGCCTGGAGGGATCGACCCCAGGAGACCGAGGTGGATATCTCTCGTAACCGATTTAGCCGCGTCGTCACCCGCGCGATCGCTGACTTGAGCACGCCCAGCCTTGCTCCTGGCTATCGAGTGGTCCTGCATGTCCCGTTCGAGGGCGACTACCGCCTCTTTGGGATGCAGGCATCGGCATCTACGCTCATACCGCCTTGTGGCCGGGTCCTGAAAGACGAGGTGGCCAGGACGCTTGAGTATCCCGCCGACTCTCGTGTGGATCTCGACACCGAGGTGAAGCGCCTAAGAGACAGTCTGTCTGCCTATCTGGACTTTGCCAAGAAGGATCTTGCAGGATTTCCCGAGCGGCTTGCGCAGCAAGCACGCTTCAGCATCCAGGCGCGGCGGGAGCGAATCGAATGGCACCGTGCGCAGCCTGCCTACACCCAGCGTCCGTTCTGATCGGCTCCGGGGCGGTTTCCACACGGGGGGCCGTCTATTACCTCACCGTGGCTGCTCGGCGTCGCAGTTCTGGGTGGCAGATGGACGCCGGGCCCCGCTGAGGCGGAGGGGTCATCGCCGCCAAAGCCGCCTTTGCCAGTCCGCGCCTAGCCGCGGTCGTTTGGGTCAGACGGGCCGTTGCCCAAGCGCGTCTTTGCTGAGGATCAGATCGAGCAAGCGGCCGTGATGTGTCCACCTGACCCCGAGTGGGTGATGGTCGGCAAGCACGCGCCCCAGGGGAAAAGCGGCGTGACGCCTTCGAGGCCGTCGCGGGCGCGGCGCTCGCGAAGATTGAAGCACTGCCCCGTGAGGCGGCGGAAGACAGCTGGGCCGAAGAGAGCGAGGTGTCGAGTGTCGAACTCTCAGACGGCACCGTGCTCCTCACCGGCGATGAGAAGTCGAGTGAACGGGATTGACCCATGACATCAGGTCATACTGGGGACGGGCGGAAGCAACCGCAGCGCCCTCAGGAGGGATGCCAAGCGATTCTTGTCTGGGAATTTGAAGCGCTCACGTTCGCACCGTTTGCAGCCCCGCCGATGTCCTGGGTGAGAAGCGCTAGGAAGCCCGGCAGCAGGCTGATCGCAGAATCCGACTAGTTGCTTGGCAGATCGCTGTGCCTGGCTTTGCCGTCAGCAGCAACCTCGACCCTCTTATTGATCATCCATTCGGGGGCGGTTTCATCTTCAGCTTTGGCC
>JBAVGD010000347.1:0-6632 GCA_049684635.1 Solirubrobacterales bacterium
CTAAAGAGCGAAAACGAGCGTCGAGACGGTCCCGAGGGCTATGCAGTAAATGCCGAACGGGGTGAGGCGGTTCGTCTCGAAGAACTTAAGCAAGAACTTGACCGCTAGGTAGGTGGTCAGGGCCGCGGCCAGCGCCCCGACCAGGGCCTGGGCGCGCACCCCGTCTCCGGCTTCGCCCAGCAGTTCGGGAAGCTTCAGGACGCCGGCGGCGCCGATGATCGGGGTTGCGAGCAGGAATGCATACCGCGCCGCGTCCTCGTTGGAGAGACCGGTCAGCAGGCCGCCTCCCATCGTGATTCCCGAGCGCGAGATGCCCGGGATCAGCGCCGCCGCCTGCGCGGTGCCGATCGCGAGCGCCTGCCTGAAGCTCATCTTCGCAATGCGAGGGTCGGAGTCACCGCGATAGTCGCCCGGTCGCGGCGGACGCCGGCGAAACCGCTCGAATAACAGCAGCAGCAGGCCGTTGACGATGAGGAAAGCGGCCGCCGACTGCGCCGAGGCAAAAAGGCTGCGAAGCGAGTGCTCTAGTAAGAGGCCGAGCAAGCCCGCGGGAATCGTGCCCACGACGAGGAGCCAGCCGAGCCGGGCGTCGCTGTCATCGGCGCCGATCTGGCGATCGCGCAGCGAGCGCCCGAGACCGCGGAAGATCCTCATCCAGTCCTTGAAGAAGAAGGCGAACAGCACCGCGGCCGTGGCGCAGTGGGTGGCGACTAGGAAGGCGAGGAAGTAGTCGTCGTTCTGGTGGATGTTCCAGCCAAAGAGATGTGGCGCAATCACGCCGTGCCCCAGACTGGAAATCGGGAACGGCTCGGCAACGCCCTGGATGAGACCGAGCACGATCGCCTGGAAGAAGGAGATGGGTTCCATCGAGGACGCTCAGGCCGTGGTCGTCTCTGACGGCCCGCTCTGGAACCAGGCGAAGACGAAGCACGCAAGAGCCACCACCACCGCGGCGATTCCGTGCTTCATATGGTGGTGGCTGGAACCGGCCTCGTGCCCCGGGAAGAACGATGGCAGCGAGCTCGCCGGCTCGACGAAGTACACAACCGCGATCGCCAGGAAGACGAGGCCCGCCAGGACGGCGGGCACGATCAGCTTTGGCCGCTTGGTCAAGCGCGCGATCCTACATGACCCTCCTTAAACCAAAGGAAAGGGGTCGGCGCTCCGCACGCTGCTTGCCGTCCTCCCCCGCGATCGCCCAATCAGTCGGTCAGGGCGCGCAGGGCGTTGAGGATTACCGCGACATCGATGCCCTCCTGAAGCAGAGCTCCGGCGACCGGCGGGATATAGCCGAAGGCGGCAAAGCCCATCGCGACCCCGCTCAGCCCGATGCCGAAGACGACGCTCTGGCGGGCGATCGCAAGCGCCCGGCGACCGATTGAGATCGCGGTTGCGACGCGGTCGATGCGATCCACCGTGATCACCGCGTCGGCGGTCTCGGAAGATACCGTCGCTCCCGGCCCGCTCATCGCGATCCCAATGTCAGCAAGGGCGAGGGCCGGCGCGTCGTTGACACCGTCGCCAACCATCACCACCGGCGCCAGCTCGGGGTCGGCGCGCATCTTGCGGACGACGTCCAGCTTGTCCTCTGGAGACTGTTCGGCATAGAGCCGGTCAACCTTGGTTTCGCTGGCGATTCGTTCGGCCACCGCTTGGCGGTCGCCGGTCACCATCACCACCTGGCGAACGCCGATCTCGCGCAGCTTGCCGGCAAGCTCCCGAGCGTCATCGCGCAGGTGGTCGGCCATGACGACAACGCCCTCGAGTCGACCGTCGACCCCGACTAGGACCCTGGCAAGCCCGGCGTCGTCGTCATCGCTGGGGACCTGGTCGGCAAGCTCGACGTCGTAGCGGCGCGAACGCAGCCAGGAGCCACTGCCGACCGCCACCCGGTGGCCATCGACCACGCCCTCCATCCCCTGCCCCGGCTGCTCGATCGCATCGGTTGGCTCGGAGAGCCGCAGCCCGCGGCGCTCGGCATCATGGACCAGGGCCTCGGCAAGAACATGAGCTGAGAGCTGATCAATCGACGCGGCCAGGTGCAGGAGGTCCTCCTCGGAGCGTCCGTCGACCGACAGCACCTCCTGCACCGCGGGTGCGCCGAGCGTAAGAGTGCCGGTCTTGTCGAGGAGGACGGCCCGCGCGTCGCCCAGTCGCTCGATCGCCGCGCCTCCCTTGACGATCACGCCCAGCCGCGCGGCTCGTGAGACCCCCGAGATGATCGCGATCGGCGCGGCAAGGATCAGCGGGCAGGGCGTCGCCACCACAAGGACCGCCACGGCACGGACGGCGTCGCCGCTCGTCGCCCAGGCCAGCGCCGCGATTGCCAACGTCACCGGCAGGAAGATGGCCGCGTAGCGATCCGCCAGCCGGATGAAGGGTGCCCGCTGGGTCTCGGCGGCACGGACCAGCCGGACGATGTTGGCGTACGCACTCTCCGATGCCAGGCGGGTCGCCTGCAGCTCGAAGGCACCGCCGGCGTTCGCGGCACCGCTGTGCACGATGGCGCCGCGGGCGTTGGTCACCGGCAGCGGCTCCCCCGTCAATGCCGACTCGTCGAGGACGGCTTCCGCGCTCCGCAAAGCCCCATCGACCGGTACCAGTTCGCCACTGCGCACCAGGATCACGTCCCCTACCGCCAGGTCCTCAACCGGAACCTCCTCCCAGCCATCACCGATCCGGCGATGGGCGATGGTCGGCATCCGCTCGAGCAGCGCCGTCAGCTCCCGCCGGGCACGCCGCGAGGCCATTGCCTCGAGGGCGTTTCCTCCGGAGAGCATCAGTGCGATCACCGCTCCGGCCAGGTACTGCCCCACGGCAAGCGCACCGGCCATCGCGATCAGGGCGATCACGTCCACGCCCAACTGGCCGCGCGCCAGGGAGCGGACGACCGAGACCGTCAGCGGCACCAGCATCACGGCCACGGTCGCCGCCCAGACCGCATCCCCCGCGGTGGCGAGCCCCGCCACGTGCAGCGCGCCGCCGGCGGCTATCAGTAAGAGAGTCGTCAGGGCAACCAAGCGCGGGCGCGCATCGGCTGTAAACCCACTTAGCACCGCTCCCGATGATTTCACCTCAGGTGCAACTGCACCCGCGGCGTCATTACCCGCCATGATTCTCCGATCTCCGATCACCCGACATCGCGCCTGCTCCTCGCCTGCCCGGACAGGCCTGGGTTGATTGCGGCAGTGAGCGGCTTCCTTGCCGATGCCGGTCTCAACATCATCGATGCCGACCAGCACTCCTCCGGCGAGGGCCGGCTCTTCATGCGAATGGTCTTCGACTCGGCCCCCGCCGGCGAACGGGAGGAGCTCTACCAGCGCTTCGAAGACGAAGTGGCCAACCCGCTGGAGATGGAGCACCGCTTCGCCGAGTCAAGCGAGCGCAAGCGGCTGGCGATCATGGTCTCGCGAGAGGACCACTGCCTGTCGGACCTGCTCTGGCGCTGGCGCAGCGGAGAGCTCGGCGCCGACATCGCCGCGGTGGTTTCAAATCACGCCGATCACGCCGACCAGGTCACCTCGCTTGGCCTCCCCTACCACCACATTCCGATCGAGAAGGGTGGCAAGCAGGAGGCGGAGCGCGCAGTCCTGGACCTGGTTGCCGGCAAGATCGACCTGCTTGTCCTCGCTCGCTACATGCAGATTCTCTCCGCCGGCTTCCTTCGCGAGATCAACGCACCGGCGATCAACATCCACCACAGCTTCCTGCCGGCCTTCATCGGTGCAGACCCCTACGCCCGCGCCCACAAGCGCGGGGTCAAGCTGATCGGCGCCACAGCCCACTATGTAACCGAGGACCTCGATGCGGGCCCGATCATCGACCAGGACGTGACCAGGGTCAGCCACCGCGACGAGGTCGCCGACCTGATGCGTATTGGACGTGACATCGAGCGATTGGTCCTCGCCCGCGCCGTTAAGGCGCACCTGGACGATCGAGTGCTACTCGATGGGGCACGAACCATCGTCTTTTGAGTCCTGTCACCGTCGATCGCTCTTACTGGGCGTGACTCAGGCGTGTTGTCCATCCGCATTAACGCAACGACATCGATCCTCTTATGTGACATTATCCCTGCATGCAACCAGGGCTTTGGGATTCGTCTCGCAGCGCCTAGGTCGCCGGAATGGCTAGCGGTGAGTGACGACGAGACTCAGCAGGGCTTCACCGGCCGACAGAGGTTCTCTACCGAGACGGGACGCGACTGGGGCTTCGCCGACCGCCTCGGCGACATGATCTCGGCCCAGGCACCAGACGGCACCTACCGCTATGCGTCGGCCGCCGCCAAGGATGTGCTTGGCTACGAACCCGACGAGTTGATCGGCACCTCAGCCTACGACTACTTCCACCCCGATGACGTGCCCAAGGTCGGGGTGGCTCGCCGCGGCGCGCTTGGCGGCACCGCTTTCAGGGTTGTCTACCGGCTGCGCCGCAAGAACAACGAATACGTCTGGGCCGAGACGACCAATCGCATCGTCAGCAACCCGGAAACTAATGAGGTAGTGGAGATCCTCGGCTGCACTCGCCTGGTCGAGCACCGCGAAACAGCAGAGGAGATGGACGACGAGGAGCGCGACGCCTGCACCCGCCGGATCGAAAGCGTCCTCGCGAACGAAGCGATCGAACCGGTCTTCCAGCCGATCGTGGAGCTGGACTCGGAACGGACGATCGCCTACGAGGCGCTGTCCCGCTTTCCCGACGACCAGTCCTACGCGCCCGGGCGCTGGTTCGACGACGCCTGGCGGGTCGGCCTCGGCATCCCGCTGGAGCTGCTCGCGGCCCGAATCGCCGCGGCCGCGGCCCTGCCCCGACTGCCCGACAAGGTCTGCCTCTCGATCAACGCCTCGCCCCCGACGGTCGCCGCCCGGGGCTTCGTGCAGAGCTTTGGCAATCGGGGCAACAGGATCGCGGTGGAGGTGACAGAGCACCTGCGGGTCAACGACTACGAAGATGTGCGGCTGAACCTCTCGCCGCTGCGGGCAGCGGGCGGACAGGTGGCGATCGACGACTTCGGTGCCGGCTACGCAAGCCTCCAGCACATCCTCAAAATAAGCCCAGAGTGGATCAAGCTCGACATCTCATTGACCGAACGAATCGGCCGGGATCCGATCGCCCAGGCGATGGCGACCGCACTTGCCGCCTTCGCTGAGAAGATCGGCATCTCCGTGGTCGCCGAGGGCATCGAGGCAGCCGACGATCTGGCGATGCTCAGAGGGCTCGGCATTTGTTACGGCCAAGGCTTCTATCTTGGCCGCCCCGAGCCGCTCGAGAGCACACTGTCTCGCTAGAGCTGTGGCGGCTGTTCGCGCGACTCGATCTTCGCGGCGATCCGGTCGATCGTGCCCTTGGTGCGGCGGGTCGAGAGATCCAGAAGAGCATCGAGAGCGTCGAGGTCCAGGGGCGAGTCCAGCATGCCGCCGCTCGGCAACCAGTAGAGCTCGCGGCCCTCGATCGCCAGGCGGTCCGCGTCTGTGGACATCGCCAGCACCTCCCTGCGCACCGCCGCTTTTGGCTTCCTTAGGAGTATCGAGACCTGCAGCTTGCCGGCAGAGGACTCGACCAGATCGGGGTCAAAGGGCTCATGCGCGGCGATCGCCCGCAGCTCGGCCGCGCTGCGCAGGAAGACCGGCACCTCGTAGCCGAGCCCTTCAGCCAGCCCGGCTTCGATCCGCACCCTCAACTCCTCCTCGCCGGCCTTCCCAGCACCGAAGACGATGTTGCCACTGGCGCGGAAGCAGGCCACGTCCACCAGGCCCAATCTCTCGAAGTGCCTCTGCAGATCCTCGTTTTTGATCCGGCGTCCGCCGAGGTTCATCCCACGTAGGAATGCGACGTATCGGTTCATCCGTGCACCTTACGAACCGCGCCCATGCGCCGTCCTGCGACGATGCGCCGATGAGCTCTGACTTCGCTGAGCTGCCGGCAGATCTGCCCGTGCCGGCCGACGATGGGGCTGCCGACCATCTGACCGGACTTGCCGTCCCGGAGTTGAGGTTGCCGTCGACCCAGGGCGGTGAGATCGACCTCGCCGAGCTGGCGCTGGAACGACTCGTCGTTTACCTGTACCCCCGAACCGGGGTTCCAGGCGAGCCGTTGCCCGCGGGCTGGAACGACATCCCGGGCGCCAGAGGCTGCACGCCGCAGAGCTGTGCGTTTCGCGACACCATGGATGAGTTCTCGAGAGTGGGCGCCACGATTGTCGGCATCAGCGCACAGGAAGCAGCCGAGCAAGTCGAGTTCGCGAAACGCGAGCACATCCCCTTCCCCCTGCTGAGCGATCCCACCCTTAGGCTCGCGACCCTGCTGCGGCTGCCCACTTTCTCGGTCGAGGGAATGACGCTCTACAAGCGGCTCACCTTCATCGCCGAAGCCGGCCGCATCGGCAAGACCTTCTACCCCGTCTTCCCACCTGACCGCAACGCCACCGAGGTTCTCGCCTGGCTCTCCCAGCCTCGCTGAAGCGCGAGGTGACGACACCAACGAAGGGCATCCGCCGCCGAAACCTCGAATCGGTATTTGGCGTCAATACTTAAGTTTTATGGAGGCGGTCGGAATTGAACCGACGTCCGCGGTCGTGGTGCGAAGGTCTCTACAGGTTTAGCCGGTGCTTGATTCTCGTCTCCCGGGGTCCGCAC
>JBAVGD010000348.1:0-9836 GCA_049684635.1 Solirubrobacterales bacterium
ACGCTCGCAAAGGAAGAGATGGGTGTGTGAGTCGATCATGCGGTGCGGCTAAGGCGCCTCGATCTTCGGGAAGAGCGACGGCACGCGCTCGACCGTCTGGCCGCCGGGACGGGATCCCAGCTCACCCAGCTCACGTGACTGCTCACCCAGCGCAGTCAGCAACAGCTCGCTCGCCCGTGGCAGGTAGGGAACGAGCAAAAGGGTCGTCACGCGCAGGCCCTCGACGAGGTTGTAGAGGACTTCGTCGAGCCGCTCGGGATCTGCCTCGTCCTTGGCCAGGACCCACGGCCGCGTCTCCTCGACGTACCGGTTGAGCCGACGCACAAGCCTCCAAGCCTCCTCGAGGGCCTGGGTCAACTCGGCCCGGTCGAGCAGCTCACTGAAGCGCTGGACAACCCCTTCGAAGTCCTCTTCCAGCACCGCGTCGACCTGTGCGGTTGGAACGACGCCGTCGCGGTAGCGGTCGACCATTGCCAGCACGCGGCTGGCGAGGTTGCCGAAGTCGTTTGCCAGCTCCGTCTCGTAGCGGGCCTCGAAACCGGCAATCGAAATCGACCCGTCCTGGCCGAAACTGACCTCGCGAAAGCAGTAGAAGCGCAGCGCGTCAGAGCCGAAGCGCTCGATCACCTCGAAGGGGTCGAGCACGTTGCCGCGCGACTTCGCCATCTTTTTCTCGCCCATCAGCAGGTAACCGTGGATCGCCATCCGCTGCGGCGGCTCGAGGTCGGCGGCCCAGAGCAGGGCCGGCCAGATCACGGCATGGAACTTGAGGATGTCCTTGGCCATCACGTGCAGGCTGGCCGGCCAGAAGCGGTCGGTCAGGTCCTCCCCCTCCCGCGCGAAGGTCAGCGCGGTGACGTAATTGAGCAGCGCGTCGAACCACACGTACATCCGCTGCTCGGGATCCCAGGGCAGGCGCATCCCCCATTTCAGCTTCGGCCGCGAGAGCGAGACGTCTTCCAGGCCGCCCTTGATGAACGAGACAGCCTCATTGCGCCGGAACTCGGGGACGACGAAGTCGGGACGTTCCTCGTAGAGGCCTTCGAGCTGGGCCTGGAAGGCCGAGAGGCGGAAGAACCAGTTCTCCTCGCGCACCTTCTCCAAGGGGATCTCGTGGATCGGACAGGTCTGGCCCGGCCCCAGCTCGCGCTCGGTCTTGAAGTCGGCGCAGCGCGGGCAGTACCAGCCTTCGTAGACACCCTTCGTCACCCAGCCGTTGTCGTAGACGCGCTGCATGATCTCGGCGACCTTCTCGCCGTGCCGGGGGTCCGAGGTGCGGATGAAGAAGTCGTTGGTCACATCGATGATCGGCATCAGCTGACGGAATTTCTCGGTGTTTCGATCCGCCAGCTCCTGCGGGGAGATGCCCTCTCGCTCCGCCGCCGTCTCGATCGGCTCCCCGTGCTCATCGGTCCCGGTCAGGAAGAAGACATCCTCGCCGCGCTGTCGCATGTGGCGGGCCAGCACATCGGCGGCCATCGTCGAGTAGGCGTGCCCGAGATGGGGCTCCGCGTTGACGTAGTAGATCGGGGTGGTGACGTAATAGGGCATAAAGCTCTCGCGTGGCTCGGGCGCGAAGTATCAGCTATGCGTGCCTGCCGGCTCCACGCGTCATCTCCTCGGCTCCCTTCCGGTGAGCGCACGGTAGAGGTCATTGGCCCGGGTGCCGGTGAGGGCGGCGACGACGCTGGCCGCCGCGCGCGGCCGAGCGCCGGACTGGACCAGGTGGCGAAGCGCGTCGACGGCAAATCCGATGTCCTTGCCGTGCTCCTCGGAGGCGGCGGGCGCGATGACAAGCACGATCTCGCCTTTCACGTCGCCTCGGAAGCGCCGGGCCAGCTCCGCCAGCGACCCCCTCGAAACCTCCTCGTGCATCTTTGTGAGCTCCCGGCAGACCGCGGCCGCACGGTCGGGCGCGATGGCCGCAAGGGCGGCGAGGGACTCCCCGACCCGGCGCGGAGACTCGAAGGCGATCACCGTCTCGCTCGAGCGCAGGACACGCTCCATCTCGCCGGAGCGCTTCGGCAGGAAGCCCTCGAAGCGCCAGCGCTCGGTCGGGAGGCCGGAAGCGACGAGGGCAACCGGCACGACCGAGGGTCCGGGCAGCACCGTCACATCGAGATTGCGCTCGATGCAACGGCGAATGAGGCGGTAGCCAGGATCGGAGATGCCCGGCATCCCGGCGTCAGACACCAGCGCAACCGTTTCTCCGCGCTCGATGCGCTGAGCCAACTCGGTGGCCCGAGCCGTTTCGTTGCCCTCGTGGTTGGAAACCAGGGGTGGCGCGGGGCGGATCCCGAGCTTGTCCAGTAGGCCGCCGGTGCGGCGCGTGTCCTCGCAGGCGATGTAGTCGGCAGCGACAAGGGCGTCTCGCACCCGGATCGTTATGTCGTCCAGATTGCCGATCGGAGTGGGACAGACGATCAAGGAACCAGCCATCAGCCCTCGCCCCGCTCAAGCTCGATCCGTGCCATCGATGCGGCGCCGATCATGCCGGCGTCCTGTCCCAGCTCCGCCGGGACAACCGGTGTGCGATTCATGGGCGGCAGCGCCCTCGCCTGCATCTCGCGGCGCGCCGGCTCGAGCAGAAGGTCCCCGGCGCCGATCACGCCACCGCCGATCACGATCACGTCCGGGTCGAAGATATTGGCGAAGCTCGCGAGCGCCACACCGAGACGCCCGCCGACCAGATCGAAGACCTCCAACGCGGTCGCGTCCCCGAGAAGCGCGGCCTCGGTCACCGCTTTACCGTCGATCTCTCGACCTTCGGCTCGCATCTTGCCAAGCTGGGACGCCGGCTCCCGCTCAGCCGCCTCGCGGCCTTCGCGACCGAGTGCGGTCCCCGAAGCAAACGCCTCGACGCAGCCCCGGCCCGGACAGTTGCCCTGGCAGGAAGGACCGTCCATGTCGATCACCATATGCCCGAGCTCCGCGCCCGCTCCCGTCGTGCCCCGGTAGACCTCGCCGCCAAGGATGAGACCGCCGCCGATCCCGGTGCCGATCGTCAGCATCACGACGTTTTCGGCGCCCTGTGCCGCGCCATAGAGGTGCTCGGCGAGCGCCGCCACGTTCGCGTCGTTGTCGACGAAGACGGGAAGGCCGACGCGCTCACCGACAATGTCGCGGATCGGCAGGTCCTGAATCGGTAGGTTCACCGCCGAGACCGCGATGCCCTTCTCGCGGTCGATCGTTGCCGGGATCCCGAGCCCAATCGCCGCGATGCCGGCCCTCTCGGCACGGGCCTCTTCGATCTCGCGAACGAGCAGCTCGACCAATCCATCCTCGTCCTGCCCGGTCGACCGCTCGCGGCTCCCCCAGGCGATGTTTGACCCGGCATCGAGAACGCCGAGCAGCATCTTCGTCCCGCCCAGATCGACGCCTATGGCTTCGACCGGCGTCATAGGTGTGGGCAGGCGACCGCGGGCATCGGCATGATTCCTAACCCTTTCATGTCAAGAGATGATGAGCAGCAGCCCTCCGGGCCGCCCGATTACAACGTGTACCGGTCCCGGAAGGGGCCGCTCCGCGGCATGCGCAAGCCGGAGCTGTCGGACCTTCGCGAACAGGAAAGGTCCTCTGGAAAACCGCCTGGCCGCCGCTGGCGGCTGCCCTTCAGACGCCGCCGGCGCAAGGTGCCAGGTGAGCCCCGGAGCCGCGGAAGGCGCGTCGTCAAATGGGTCCTGCTCGCCGCACTGGGGTGGATCGTCCTCAGCTTCCTTGCCTTCGCGATCTCCGCGCAATTGCAGTCCTTCAAGCTCTCGGGCGAAGCGAAGTCGGCCCTTCACGGCAACCCGTTCCTGCTTCCAAAGGCTCAGACGATCCTCGTCCTCGGCACCGACGCCCGCCCGCCCGACACCAAGGAGCCCGGCGCCCCTCATTCGCAGAAGTGCTTCGAACAGCAGTCGCACGGCGACGCCCCCCACGATGGCTGCGAAGCCGGCGAATACCGGGCCGACACGCTGATGCTGATCCGCGCCGGCGGCGGCACGTTCCGCAAACTCTCGATCCCGCGCGACAGCTACGCCGAAATCCCCGGCCAGGGCCCGCAGAAAATCAACGGCGCCTTCGCCTTCGGCGGCGCCAAGACCGAGATCGAAGCGGTGGAACAGTTCCTGGGGATCGAAATCGACCACGTGGCCATCGTCGACTTCACCGGCTTCGAAAAGCTGATCAACGCGGTGGGCGGCGTGACGGTCAACGTGCCCCACAAGCTGTGCGCCGAAATCTCCGGTGGCGCCGGCGGCGGCCAGGGGGGCTTCACGTTGAGGCTCAGCAGGGGCGAGCACACCCTCAACGGGGAAAAGGCCCTGATCTACTCCCGCATCCGCGAGCCCAGCGAATGTCCCGGCCCCGGCAAGAGCGCCTACTCGCTCGGCTACGAAGACCTCGACCGAGAGAAGGCCCAGCAGGCGGTGATCAGCGGCATCAAGGAACGGCTCACCGACCCGCTCCGGCTTCCCTACAACTTCATCAAGGGCCCGATCATCGGTTGGGACGCACCCAAAGCGTTCGTCAGCGACATGGGTTTCCTGACGATGCCGCAATTGATCCTCGCGGCGGCGATCGGGGGCGAAAGCAAGGCCGACGTTCTCTGCAGCCATCCCAACTCGGAATGCGATTTCAACGGGCCGGGCGGCAGCATCGTGGTGCCGGAATCCGAGCGCCGGCGCGCCGTCAAGAAATTCCTCAACGGATAGGCGCTCAGTCCGAGGTGGTCGTCGTCTTCGACTTCGTATCGGACGATTTCGAGCCGGAGGTCGAGTCCGAGCTCTTGGAGCTCGAGTCCTTCGACTCCGAGGAGCCCTCGGACGACGAGCCGCCATTCGCCGGGGCCTTCTTCTTGCCGTAGTCGGTGTTGTAGAAGCCCGAGCCCTTGAAGTGCACCGCGACGGGGTGCAGGACCCGCTCAGCGGGGGCTCCGCACTCCTGGCACTCGGTCAGCGGATCCTCGGCCATCTTCTGGATCACGTCGAAGATATGGCCGTTGGTGCACTTGTACTCGTAGATGGGCATCGCTGACGATTATCGCAACCGGGGTCGGGAAAGCATCACGCTGCCCGCGGCGCCTCATCCGAAAGCATCACGCCTGCCTGCGCCACCTTCATGCGACGGGCGCCCTGCATCCGCCGGTACGCGGCGGCAGAGGCGCTGCCGCCTCTATACGGTTTGGCCATGGCGACCGCGCAGGACCACGAGGCCCGGCCCGACGAGGTGACGATGGATGAGATCGTCGCGCTCTGCAAACGGCGCGGCTTCGTCTTCCCCTCCTCGGAGATCTACGGGGGCTTGGGATCGACGTACGACTACGGCCACTACGGGGTCCTCCTGAAGAACAACGTCAAGGCCGAGTGGTGGCGCGCGATGCTCCAGGAACGCGATGACATCGTCGCTCTCGACTCGGCGATCATCCAGCACCCGCGGGTGTGGGAGGCGTCGGGGCACCTCGAGGGGTTCACCGACCCCCTCGTCCAGTGCCTCGGCAAGTGCAAGAAGCGCTGGCGCGAGGACCATCTGCGCGAGGCGGTGGCGGCGGAGGGCGGCGACCCGAGCGCCGAGCTGCGCTGCCCGCAGTGCGGCGGCGAGCTGTCGGAGCCGCGCCAGTTCAACCTGATGTTCGAGACCCACGTCGGGCCTGTCGCAGAGGAGGGCTCAACCGTCTACCTGCGACCGGAGACCGCGCAGGGAATCTTCATCAACTTCAAGCACGTGCTCAAATTCGCCCGCAAGAAGCCGCCCTTTGGCATCGCCCAGATCGGCAAGTCCTTCCGCAACGAGATCACGCCGGGCAACTTCATCTTCCGCACCCGCGAGTTCGAGCAGATGGAGATGGAGTTCTTCGTCCCTCCGGCCGACGCCGAGCGCTGGTACCGGAGCTGGATCGAGGAGCGCGAGCGCTGGTACACCGAGCTCGGGATCCGGCCCGAATTCCTGCGCGTGCGCCCCCATGAGGCCGACGAGCTGTCTCACTACTCATCGGGGACCAGCGACGTCGAGTACCTCTTCCCGATCGGCTGGTCGGAGCTGGAGGGAATCGCCAACCGCGGCGACTTCGACCTCACCCAGCACGCCAAGTTCAGCGGCAAGAAGATCGAGTACTTCGATCCGGACACCCGGGAGGCATACGTCCCGCATGTGATCGAGCCGGCCGCCGGCGCCGACCGTGCGACCCTCGCTTTCCTGGTCGACGCCTACGAGGTGGAGGAGGTCGACGGCAATCCGCGTACCGTGCTTCGCCTTCATCCCCGCCTTGCCCCGGTCAAGGTGTCCGTGCTTCCTCTCGTCTCCAAGGAGGGTATGCCGGAGAAGGCAAGAGCGATCTTCGAGGAGCTGCGCCGCCGCATCCCGGCCGAGTTCGACGAGGGAGGGAACATCGGCAAGCGCTACCGCCGCCAGGACGAGATCGGCACTCCCTGGGGCATAACCGTCGACCACCAGACGATGGAGGACGACACCGTCACCCTCCGCGACCGCGACTCCCTCGAGCAGATCCGCGTCCCGATCGACGGCCTTGCCGACGATCTCGCCGCCCGCGTCGAGCGGCCCTGGCACTCCCCGAAGCTCGGCTGAGTGCCTCTGAGCGCCTACTTGACCGCGAGAAGGTCGATCACGAAGACCAGCGTTTCGTTTGGCCCGATCGCCGGTGGGGAGCCGGCGGCGCCATAGGCGAGTTCCGACGGGATGATCAGTTCGCGGCGGCCTCCGACCTTCATCCCCTCGACGCCTTTATCCCATCCCGGAATGACCTGACCGGCCCCCAGCTGGAATGTGAACGGTTCGCCGCGATTCCAGGAAGCATCGAATTCCTTCCCGGTCTTGAAGCCGACGCCGACGTACTGAACGGTGACTTTGTGCCCGGATTTCGCCACCGCACCGGTACCCCGTTCCAGTTCGTTGACGACAAGGGTGCTTGGCGGTGCGCAGTCGGGGACGTTGACCGTTGGCCTCGTCTTCTTCCCCGTCGTCGCGACCGGGCCGGCAGGCTTTTCGCAGCTCGACGCCGTGGCGGAGCCGCCCCCGCCAGCACGGCTGATCAGCACCGCCGCCACGATGCCGACCGCGACCACCGCGAACGCGGCAAGAATGAACCATCTCCGGTCGGGCCCCTGCTCCATCGGCGGGCAAGCCTAGACCATCGATGACGGCCCCAGGCCATTGGGAGTGAGAGCGGTGCTACGCCCAACCCGGCCCAACCCGAAATCACGCAGGAGTCTTGTCCCCGCAGCGCTAACCCTTGCCCGAGATCAGATCCCAGGCGCGGCGCAGCTTGTCGTGCCTATCGCCCTGAACCATGTCGTCGGCTCCAATCTCCAATGCACCCGGATTGGCGCCCGGCTCCGGTAGCCGCTCCGCTTCGGCGGCGTCGATCTTGAGCACGACGCCTCCCTCATAGATCTCGTCCACCTCAGGGGCGTCGACGAAGCGGTGCCCGCCGGGAAGGATGCTCGTGTCGAGAACGATTCCATCGAAGATGTCGATGTTTGGAACGGACAGGACGTGCTCGACCTTGCCAACTTCCTTGCCGTCGCTCGCGTAGGCCGGCACACCCTTCTTGAGGGTTAGGAACGAGGTGGGCGCCCCAAGGTCCTTCATCTCCGTTGAGCCTAACGAACGGCGCTGCTGCGGCGGCCCGAATTCCTCGCCGCCCATGAGGGTCGCAGGCTATGCTCGCGCCTGGTTCCAACCGGAAACGGGAAGAGAGGTCACGATGGCGATTGGACTGTGGATCAGCTTTGCCGATGGCACCGAGGAGCAGTACAGGGCGGTCAACGCCCAGATGGGGATCGAGGGGAATCCGCCCGAGGGGCTGATCTTTCATTCCGCCGGACAGTTTGGAGAGGGATGGAGCGTGATCGACTTCTGGGAGTCGCGCGATTACTTCGACCGCTTCATGGAGGGCAGGCTCGGGCCGGCGATCGAGGAGCTGGGCGACCAGGCGCCTCCCGGACCGCCGAGCATCAAAGAGTTTCCGGTCTCCAACTTCATCAAGCCATAGCCAGGTGAGATGGGGCTGAACCTCGCATCGCTGCTGGTAGACAGCGCCGGGCGACTGGCGGATGGCCCGGCGATCCGTCTCGGTGATGTGGAGCTGAGCTACGCGGATCTGGACGATCGCAGCGCCCGCCTGGCCACCCTGCTGCGTGAGCATGGCGTCAAGCGGGGCGACCGGGTTGGGGTGATGCTGCCGAACGTCCCCGAGTTCCCGATCGCCTATTACGGCGTCCTCCGCGCCGGTGCGACGGTGGTGCCGATGAACGTGCTGCTGAAGCGGCGGGAGATCGCCTTCTACCTGGAGGACTCCGGGGCGAAGCTGCTGCTTGCCTGGCACGGGTTCACCGGGGAGGCTCGCGAGGGCGCCGCCGATGCCGGCGCGGAGCTGGTCGAGGTCGAACCGGAGGAATTTGCGGCAACGCTGCAGGGACTGGAGCCAACGTTCGACGTGGTGGACACAGCCGACGACGACATTGCGGTGATCCTCTACACCTCGGGGACAACCGGGAAGCCGAAGGGCGCGGAGCTGACGCACGCGAACCTCTCGCGCAACGCCGAGATCTCCTCGCGCACGACCTGCGAGGTTGGCGATGGGGATGTGGTTCTGGGCGCGCTCCCGCTCTTCCATTCGTTCGGCCAGACAGTCGGCATGAACGCCTCGCTGCGGGTCGGCGCCTGCCTGACGCTGGTGCCTAAATTCGATCCCGGAGAGGCGCTGGAGACGATGCAGCGCGACCGGGTCACCCACTTCTACGGGGTGCCGACGATGTTCGGCGCGCTGCTGCACCACCCCGAGCGCGACCGCTTCGACACGTCCTCCCTGCGCACCTGCATCACCGGTGGCGCCTCGATGCCGGTCGAGGTTCTGCGCGGCTTCGAGGAGGCGTTCGGCTGCATCGTGCTCGAGGGCTACGGGCTCTCGGAGACCTCACCGGTGGCGAGCTCTAACCACCCCGGCATGGAGCGCAAGCCGGGCTCGATCGGCACTCCGATCGAGGGCGTCGAGATGCGCGTCGTCGACGAGGACGACAACCCGCTGCCGCAGGGCGAGGTCGGCGAGATCGTAATCCGCGGCCACAACATCATGAAGGGCTACTGGCAGCGTCCCGAGGCGACCGCGGAGGCGATGCGGGGCGGCTGGTTCCACACCGGCGACATGGCGAAGACCGACGAGGACGGCTACTTCTACATCGTCGACCGCAAGAAGGACCTGATCATCCGCGGCGGCTACAACGTCTATCCCCGCGAGGTCGAGGAGGTGCTCTACGAGCACCCCAAGATCCGCGAAGCGGCAGTGGTGGGGGTGCCTCACGACGAGTGGGGCGAGGAGATCGGCGCCGCCATCGTCCTGCACGAGGGCGAGGAGCTGAGCCCGGAAGAGGTCAGCGCCTTCGTCAAGGACCGGATCGCCGCCTACAAGTACCCCCGAGTCGTCTGGTTCATCGACGAGCTGCCGAAGGGCCCGACGGGCAAGATCCTGAAGCGCGAGATCCAGGTCCCGACGGCTGTCGCGCAGGCAGATTCGTAATCCTGGCCGCGCAGCCAGGAATTACCGGTAATCTCCCGCGGCACCCCCGTTTGGCCCCCTGCCCGTAAGGAGAGAGATGAGCGTCGCATCCCAGAACCTGATGGACAACATCACGTATGAGGACCTCTACCGCCGCTGGGAGCAGGGCAACTGGAGCGCCTACGACATCGACTTCTCCGAGGACCGCAAGGGCTGGGCGGCGCTCAGCGACATCCAGCGGCGCTCCGCGATGTGGATCTATTCGATGTTCTATTACGGCGAGGACCGGGTCGCCGACACCCTCGCCCCCTACGTCACCGCTGCCCCGACCGAGGAGCAG
>JBAVGD010000349.1:0-11740 GCA_049684635.1 Solirubrobacterales bacterium
TGTGAAGCACGTGTGGCGATACTCCCGGAGGTCCCTTAGCGTCCAACGCTCGGCGCTGCTCGACTCCGAAACGGTGTTGCTCGTCGACAACGCAAACCGCGAGCCGGCCGAACTCGACGGCGGGGCTGATCAGCGCGTGCGTACCGACCGCCAGGCCCAACTCCCCGGTCCTCAGGCGCTCCAGTGCTTCCCTTCGCCGGGCGCCGGGAGTGGCCCCGGTCAGCAGCGCAAACGCCAGCGGTGCATCGGCTAGCAAACGGTCGAGGGTCGCCGCGTGCTGTTCCGCCAGCGTCTCCGTGGGAGCCATCAGCACCCCCTGGAATCCGGCCTCCAGCGCTCGCAGCATCGCGTACAGGGCGACGACGGTCTTCCCTGACCCGACCTCCCCCATGAGCAGGCGCTGCATCGGCGCCCCGGAATCCAGATCGCCGTCGATGTCGTCAAACGCGGCAAGCTGGTCAGCGGTCGGCTCGAAAGGCAGCGACCGGATCCATTTGCGTACCAGCTCTCCCGGCCGCCCGAGGCGTGGCGCCGGTCGAGCGATCCGGTGGGCGCGCTTGCGACTGGCGAGAATCGCCTGGTAGAGGAATAGCTCTTCGAATACCAACCGCTCCCTTGCCACGTCCACCTCCTCTGCGCCGCGCGGCAGGTGGACAGCCGCAATCGCGTCGGCAACCCCCGCCAGCTTTCTCCCGACCCGCATCTCGGCCGGCAGCGGCTCGGCAAAGTTCTCCGCCAGCGCAATCACCTGATCCACCCATTGACGGATCCGCTGCGGTTTCAGTTTCCCGGTCGCGGGATGTACGGAAACCAGGCTCGCGGCCTCCCCCGCGGGCGGCGTTGGAGGAGAATCGTCCCGGTCGCCCGCCGCCGGGCCCCGCTCATCCCGGGAAAGGACCCGGGGGCCGGAAGCGACGAACTCGTATTCCGACACTCGAAAACCGCGGTTGTCCTTCGACCCGGTCAAGAGCAGCTGAGTGCCGGGGGTCAGCTTTGGAGCGATCCAGGGTTGGTTGAACCAGGTGGCTCGGGTGGTTCCGGACTCGTCGCCGACTTTGACCGACACGATGGACAGGCTGCCGCGGCGAAACGGACTGGGCTTTGAGCCGAGGACCTCAACATGCACGGTCGCCTGCCGGCCTGGCAGCAGTGCAATGAGTGGCTCGACAGTTCGATCCCGATAACTGTGGGGCACGTGAAGGAGCAGGTCAGCCAGAGTCTCGATACCGGCTTCGCTCGCCGCCTCCGCCAGCTTCGGGCCCACTTTCACAAGCGTCGTCAGGGGAGCGTCGAGGGCGCTGGGACGTGGCCAGCGCACGGGCGCGTCCAGGAGCACCTCACGCGACTGCGGGCTCCCGACCCCGAAGGAGCGCGGGGGCTCCACCGGCGCAGGCGCCGCAGCCGACTCGGCGCTCGTTAAACCCATAACCAGGGCAAGGTTAGCCGCGGGATGTGACGCTCCGGCTCGGCTTGAGGGGCATCCGCGCGTAACTGCGACGGGTCACTGACTGGCCAGCAGCCACCACCAGCTCGGCTGACCGCCCTCGTGGGTCTCGATCTCGACCCCATCTGGAACGTGGGCATCGATTTCCGAGAGCGGGATCGGCGCCCCAGCGCCGGCCAGGACGGTGACGATCTCGGCATCGCGCGACAGCTCTGCGATCGTCTTCGCAAGCGTCGAACCGGCGCCCCCCCAGGCGACGATCTCATCCCCGGCGAAGCCAACCGCGTCCCCCTTGCGGAAACGACCCTGAGCGTCGTGGCGCGCGGCGGGAGCGACACCGCCACAGGCAATCGCCCCCAGTGCCGCCTCTAGCCGATTCGCGTTCTCTTCCATCGAGACCTCTACGTCGAGCTCGACCAGGGCCAGAAGACTGGCCTGCTGAGAGGTCGCGGCGAGGACGCGGGCAGGCTTCTCGGAAAGCTCGCAGGCGCGGTCGGCGGCCATGATCACGTTCGAGGAGCTTGGAAGCACCAGCACTTCCTCGGCGGGGACCTCGTGGATTCCGGCCAGGAGCTCGTAAGTCGACGGGTTCAGCGTCTCGCCGCCGGGAACGACATGTGCCCCCAGTTCCGCGAAGAGCTTTTCCAACCCCTCCCCCGCTGCGACCGCGAGAACCCCCGTGCGGCCCGCCGCCAACCGGGCGCTCCGCGCGTCCATCTGCTCTCGCATGTCGGCCACATCGAGATTGGTGACCGCGCCCGCTCCCTCGAACAGCGCGACCGCCGCTTCCGGGTCGTCGGTGTGGACGTGGACCTTGAGCGTGACCTCGTCGCCGACGACCAGAACCGAGTCGCCCATGCCCTCCAGTCGGGGGAGGAACTCGCGCGCCTCCAGACCGGTGCCGGACACGATGAAGTTGGTGCAGTACTGGAAGCGACTGTCGTGATGATGGGGACGGCTTAGACGCGGCGTGTCGTAGTGCGACACCTGCGGAAGCTCGGCGGCCTCCCCACGCAGGCCGGCAACCACACCGGCAACGATCAGGACAAGGCCGTAGCCCCCGGCGTCGACAACTCTGGCCTCGCGCAGGACATCGAGCTGCTCGGGGGTTCGATCCACCGCTCGCTGGCCGTCGGCGAGCGCCTTGTCCAGCACCGCCGCAAGGATCGCGTCCTGCTGCTCCTCGGTGATCGTCCTGTCCAGTCGCTGCTGGTCGGCGTCGAGGTGAGCGAGCTGGCGCGCTATCGAGTGGGCCATCTCGCGAAAGACGGTCAGCATCGTCCCCTCGGCGGGATCCCGCACAGAGGAGTACGCGGCATCGGCGGCACTGGCGAAGGCCGAGGCCACCAGCACCGGGTCGATCAGCTCTCCCGGACGGCTGGCCAGCTCCTCCGCCGCACCGCGGACGATCTGGCTCAGGATGACTCCCGAGTTTCCTCGCGCGCCCATCAGCGCCGCCCGGGCAAGCGCCTGCACCAGCTTGGTACGCCCGACCTCGTCGACCTTCAGCCCCTCGAGCCGATCCAGCTCCTCCATCACGGCGCGCATCGTCATCGCCATGTTGTCGCCCGTGTCCCCATCGGCAACCGGGAACACATTCAGGTCATTGACCTCCTGCCTCCGCTCCTCCAAATAGGCATACGCGGACGTTATGACGCGCCGGAAGCGCGCTAGCGACGGATCGGGCATAGCCACGACCATTCTAGGAACGCCTTGGGCGGCCTGAATCCGGGGGGGCGCGCAGGCGCGCATGTGGTGATGGGTCTGGCCAAGCCAGACTGTGCACGGCGACGAGCGGATAGCACCGCTATCCGCGAGGAGCCGGGTGCGGTCTGGTGACGGTCAGGCGCGTCATCCGCGGGCGCGGATGCAAGCCTCCCGCACTCAGGCCGCCTTCGTGACCTTCCCCGCCTTAAGGCAGCGGGTGCAGACGTAGGCGCGGATCTTGCGCCCGTGCTCCTGGATCCGGACTTTTTGCAGGTTCGGATCGAAGCGTCGCTTCGTCGCGACCATCGAGTGGCTGCGGGACTGGCCAAACGCCGGTCCCTTGCCGCAGCTGTGACAGACCTTCGACATCGGCCGTGCATGGTAGCCGGAATGGGACTCTGTCAGCCGAGCTGGCGCTGAAGCAGGGCCATGCGGGCCACCGTGAGAGCCGCGTTGCGGCCCTGGTCGCGCTTGCCGCCGCCGGCTCGCGCCAGCGCCTGCTCCATCGTGTCGCAGGTGATGACACCGAACGAGCAGGGCACGCCGCTCTCGAGTTGGACGTTCTGAATCCCGCGCGCCGCCTCGGCGCAGACGAAGTCGTAATGGTCGGTCTCCCCACGGATGACGACCCCGAGGCAGGCAACGCCGGCAAACCGGTACGTGCCGATCAGCCGACTGGCCGCGTACGGCAGCTCATAGGCGCCGGGAACGGATACCTCGGTCACAGAGCCGGACGGTACGCCCGCCAGCTCGAAGCCTTCGCGAGCGCCGCCTAGCAGTCGCTCGGCAAGGTCCTCGTAGAAGCGGCCAACGCAGACCGCGAACTCGAGCCTCCCGAGAGTCGCGCGCTCCGCGTCGTCGAAGCTCTCCAGGAAGGCGGCCGCCTCAGCCATTCGCCTTACCGTCTCCGGCCTCCGCATCGCGCTCCTCCTCGTCGCGGATCATCTCCTCGTCGAGGGCCAGGCCCTGGTGGTGCAGGGTGTGGCCGAGCTTGTCGCGCTTGACGCGCAGGTAGTCCTCGTTGTGAGCATTGGGAACGCCTTCGATCGGCACCTGCTCGGTGACCGACAGCCCGTACCCCTCCAGGCCAACGATCTTTTTCGGATTGTTGGTGAGGATGCGGATGCTCGTCAGGCCGAGATCGCCGAGGATCTGAGCGCCAATCCCGTAATCGCGCAGATCGGCCGGCAGTCCCAGCTTCAGATTCGCCTCAACGGTGTCGGCGCCCTCCTCCTGCAGCTTGTAAGCCCTGAGCTTGTTGAGCAGGCCGATTCCCCGGCCCTCCTGAGAGAGGTAGAGAAGGACGCCGCACCCCTCACGCTCGATCATCGCCAGCGCTGAGGCAAGCTGCTCGCCGCAATCGCAGCGCAGGCTGTGGAAGACGTCGCCGGTCAGGCACTCGCTGTGAACGCGGACCAGGACGTCCTCCGCCCCGTCGACGTCCCCCTTGACCATCGCGACGTGATGTTTGTCGTCGACCAGGGAGCGGTAGCCGATCGCCGTGAAGTCGCCGAAGGCCGTCGGGAGCCCCGTGGCCACCACTCGCTCGACGAGCTTCTCGGTGCGCCGCCGGTATGCGATCAGGTCGGCGACGGTGACCATCTTGAGGCCGTGCTTTTCGCAGTAGGGGATGAGGTCGGGGACGCGGGCCATCGTCCCGTCGTCGTTCATCACCTCGCAGATGACGCCGGCCGGCGTCAGGTCCGCCAGGCGCGCGAGGTCGACGCTTGCCTCGGTGTGACCGGTGCGCTCCAGCACGCCGCCGGCTTTTGCGCGCAGCGGGAACATGTGGCCGGGGACGACTATGTCCGCGGGGCCGGACTTGGGGTCGATCGCAACCTGAATCGTGTGCGCCCGATCGTGCGCCGAGATACCCGTGCTCACGCCCCCGGCAGCCTCGATCGTCACCGTAAAGGCGGTCTGCAGCGGCGCTTCGTTCTTGGCGGCCATCAGGTTGAGGCCGAGCTGCTCGCATCGTTCCGCTGTGAGCGCCAGGCAGATCAGGCCACGCGCCTCCCTGGCCATGAAGTTGACCGCCTCCGGCGTCGCGAACTGGGCGGCCATCACCAGGTCGCCCTCGTTCTCCCGGTCCTCGCCGTCGCAGACGACGATCATCCGCCCACGGCGAATTTCCTCGATTGCCTCCTCGATCGTCGCGAACGGACTTGCTTCCGCAGCCCCTCCGCTCGCCTGCTCCAGAGATTCAGTCCTATGACTCACACCCGCTCCTTTTCATCAAATGGTGCCACCAAACGCTCGACGTACTTGGCAACGACATCGCACTCGACATTCAGACCTTCGCCCGGCACAGCCTGCCCCAGCGTGGTGCGCTCCAGCGTCTCGGGGATCAGGGAAACCTCGACCCAGCCATCCCCAAGTGCCGCCACGGTCAAGCTCGCTCCGTTTAGGGCGACCGAGCCCTTCTCGACCACGTAGCGCATCAGCTCGGGGACGAGGGTGACCCGGAGTCGCCTGGCAAACCCATCCTCGCTGACGGCGGAGATCGTCCCCACCCCATCGACGTGACCCTGCACGATGTGTCCCCCAAGTCGATCGGATGCCTTCATCGCCAGCTCCAGGTTGACGCGACCGCCGGGTTTCAGCTCCCCCAGCGACGTCGTCGACAGGGTCTGGTTCATCACCTCGGCATCGAAGCCATCCCCGTTGGCACCGGTGGCCGTCAAGCACACCCCGCTCACGGCAACCGAATCCCCGGCCGCGATCTCAGTGGACAACCGCGTGGCGATGCGCAACCGCGCGCCATCCCCAGCGGCCCCCACCGACGCAACCGTGCCCACGTCCTGGATCAGCCCGGTGAACATCTCACCACTCCTTGAACCTGGCTGTGATCAGGATGTCCTCGCCGACGGTCTCGACGCCGGAGGAAAGGGCGGTCCGGCGCGCTGGTCCCGTCATCGGGGAGGGATGGGCGCCGGCGGCGGGGTCGTCGTCGACCCCGCCGTCTCCCTCGACACTTGCGCGAGATGCGTCCGAGCCTTCAGGTTCGAAGCCACCCAGCAAAATCGGAGCGATGAAAGTTCGGGCCTGGTCAATCTGATCCGCGGCGAAAAATGCAGCGGCCAGGGTCCGGCCGCCCTCGAGAAAAAGGCTGGTGACGGCCCGCCGCCCGAGGTCCGAGAGGGCGGCGCGGATCCGATCCGCAGACGTCGCGCCGGTGGCCGCCATGACCTCGGCACCGGCTTCGCGAAGGGCCTTAACGCGCGCGGGGTCGGCGTCTTCCGACGTCACCACAAGCACCGGTGCCTCGGCGATCGTGCGCAGCAGCTGCGAATCCAGCGGCAGACGGGCGCGGGAGTCGAAGACGACGCGGACCGGCTGGCGAGCGGCGTCCTGCCGGCGAGCGGTGAGCAGCGGGTCGTCGGCGAGAGCCGTACCGATTCCGACGGCGATCGCATCGGATTCCGCACGCCAGGCATGGACGAGCGCGCGGCTGCGCTCGCCGCTGATCCAGGGAGAGTCGCCGGCGGCGGTCGACGTCCGCCCATCGAGGGACATCGCCATCTTCAGCGTCACCAGTGGCAGGCCGGTGCGGGCATGCTTACGGAAGGGCTGGTTGAGCAGCCGCGCCTCGGTGGCCTCTTCATCGAAGGCAAATTCCACCTCGACGCCGGCGTCACGGAGGATGCCGGGCCCCCGACCGGACGCCTTCTCGCTCGGGTCCTCCGAGGCGATCACCACCCGCTTGATCCCCGCCTGGAGGATCGCCTCGGTGCAGGGCGGCTGCCTGCCGTGGTGCGCGCAGGGCTCGAGCGTCACATACATCGTCGCCCCGGCCGGGTCGCGACCCAGCTTGCGACAATCCTCCAGGGCCACCCGCTCCGCATGCAGATCGCCAAGTTCCCTGTGGAAGCCCTCGCCAATGGCTCTATCGTCCCGGACGACAACCGCTCCAACCAGTGGATTGGGGCTGACCCGGCCGCGCCCGCCTTCCGCGAGCTCGAGCGCCCGCCGGAGGTGGGATCGATCGGTGCCTGTGAGCTGGCTGTTCATCTGACCGATTGACTAGTCAATCAACAACATCCCACTCCGGGGCCGACATCGCCTCCGGATACTCTGGGCGCCCTTGAAGTTGATTATCCAGATCCCCTGCCTGAACGAGGAGGCGACGCTGCCGGCGACGATCGCGGATCTGCCGCGACGGATCGAGGGCGTTGACGAGGTTCAGCTGCTGGTGATCGACGACGGCTCGACCGACCGAACGGTCGACGTCGCACGCGAGAACGGGGTCGAGCACATAGTCCGGCTGACGAACAACAAGGGCCTGGCCGCCGCATTCCAGGCCGGCCTCGACGCCTGTCTGAAGCTGGGGGCCGACGTGATCGTCAACACCGACGCCGACAACCAGTACAGCGGCGCCGACGTGCCTAGGCTCGTGGCACCGATCCTGGCCCGCGAAGCCGACATGGTCGTCGGCGATCGTCAGGTGGCGAATATCGAGCACTTCTCCCGGCCCAAGAAGGCCCTGCAGCGGGTCGGAAGCTGGGTCGTCCGGCGCCTGTCGGGAACCGAGATCGCCGACACGACATCCGGCTTTCGCGCCTACAACCGCGAGGCGGCGCTCGGCCTGCTCGTGGTGGACGACTTCACCTACACGCTCGAGAGCCTGATCCAAGCCGGCAAGATGCTCGTCGCGGTCGATCAGGTGGCGATTGGAACGAACCCACAGGCGAGGGCCTCGCGCCTATTCGGGTCGACCGGGTCCTACGTGCGGCGCAACGCCATCTCGATCCTCCGTATCTACGCTCGTTACGAGCCTCTGCGGGTCTTCGCCACGGCCGGACTGATCGTCGCCCTGCTTGCGCTTGCCGCCTGGACGCCCTTCCTCCTCGACTGGATCCTCAACGGCGACAGCACCGGCCACATCCAGTCGCTGATCCTCGGCGCCGTCCTCTTCATCGCCGCGGTGCAGCTGTTTGCCCTGGGCGTCATCGGCGATCTGCTCGCCGGCCAGCGGGTAATGACCCAACGTGTCTTCGAGCGCGTGCGCCGCGTGGAGCTCTCGCTCGGCGTCAAACCGTCCCACTACGAGTCGGCCTCGAGCCGCGACTGAATGCCCGGCAAGAGGACAGCAAAGGCCGCGTCCGGCGGCGGCGTCAGCTCGACCGACTACGGCAAGACGGCCGGCTTCCTTGCCATCGGCGTCGGCCTCACGGGCGTCATCACCTACGTCTACTTCTTCATCGCGTCTCATGTGCTGTCGAAGCCCGACTACGGCCAGATCACGGTCCTCTGGTCGGCCGTGTTCATCACGATCTCGACGCTCTACCGCCCGATCGAACAGCTGCTCTCGCGGCACATCTCCGAACACCGGGTCAAGGGTGAGCCGATTGGCCAGCCGATGCGCGTGGCGGCGACCATCCAGCTCGGGCTCGGCGCGGCCTTCGCGATCCTCGCGCTGGCCTTGCGAGGACCGCTCCAGAACAACCTGCTGGAGGGGAACGAAACCCTCTACTGGATCTTCTTCTCCGCGGCCCTGTTCTATGCGGCGAGCTACTTCGCGCGTGGCTTTCTGGCCGGTAACCGGAGCTTCGGGCTCTTCACTGCACTGATCCTCTCGGAGTCCATGTTCCGCACCCTCTTCGTGGTGCTGGTTGCCGTCGGTCTCCTCAGCGGCCAGTCGGCGGTTGCGATGGGCATCGTCGCCGCTCCTTCGCTCAGCCTCATCGTCGTGCCCTTTGCATTCCAGCGACGGGCGCGGCGCCAAAGCAAGGCGGCAGACATGGCCCCCCTGTCTGCATCGACACCCGGCGCCCCAGCAGCGATCGAGGACGGGCCGGAACTCGAGGAGGGAGGGGCCGGCGCCGACTCAGACTCCGGGCTCTCGATGCGTCACGGAACCGGGTTCGCGGCCGCCGTGCTGCTGATCATGTTCAGCGAACAGGCCTTCCTCAATGCCGGGCCGCTGATCGCCCGCGCCCTGCAGGGCGCGGCAGCGGCCGGGTTCATCTTCAACGTGCTGATGATCGCCCGTGCGCCCCTGCAGCTGTTCCAGGCGGTCTCGACCAGCATCCTCCCCCACCTCACGAGCCTCCATACGAGCAAGGATGAGAACAGCCAGCGCGAGTTTCACCGATCGGTGCGAATGGTGCTGGTCGGGATTGCGGTCTTCACCGCCGTCACCGCGCTCGTGGTGCTGGTCGCGGGACCACAGCTGATGCAACTCGCGTTCAGCAAGAAGTTCACCTACGACAGGGCCGGCCTCCTGCTCGTGACCCTGGGCATGGGCCTCTACCTCTCCTCCGTCACGGTCAACCAGGCCTGCATCGCCCAGGGCCAGGTGCGACGAGCTTCGGTGCGGTGGATCGGCTGCGCCGCGGTCTTCGTCGCCTGGAACTTCGTTCCCCTGGTCGGCGACGAGTTCCGGCGCGTGGAGATCGGCTTCGTCCTCGCTGCAGGGCTCCTGCTGATGCTGCTCTTTGCGGCCTACCGGCGACCGCGGGAGCGGGCCGAAGACGTACCGCAGGCCGGTAGCCCCGAGGAGCTAGAGGTCCGCCTGGCGGCGATGGACGAGAGCAGCTGGACGTAAGAACCCGTCTCCCATAACCCGCGCACACCACACGCGGGCTATGGGAGACGTTCTAAAGGGCGCCCGAAACACGGTTTCCATGTCTTACATCGAAACCGTGTTTCGAGACGGGTCGCCCCGGACCTTCCGGCAGTTCGCCACTTTCTCCTGGCAGTTGCCAGGCCGTGCGAATTACGATGAGGCTGCGCCGTTCGGAGCCATCAGGCTCTCGAGCCGCTGCAGCGCCTGCGTCTCGCCCACCGCCACGAGCACGTCCCCATCCTGCAACACCGTGTCGAGGGGTGGCTGCGGTTCCACCGCCCCATCGCTGTGCCGCAGGGCGACGATGGTCGATGAGCCCTGCACCTCCTCCAGCGCCTTGCCCGCAGCTTCGCAGCCAACGGTGACCTCGATCTCCTCCATTCGGTACTCCGGCGCGACTTCGACGACGCCGGTCACCTGCGGCTTCAGCGTGAGACGAACCATCTCCGAGCCACTTGTCTTGTATGGCGAGACGATCCGGTCGGCGCCGGCGCGGCGCAGCTTGCTCTCGGCATCCTCAACACTGGCCCGGGCAACGATCGTAATGTCGGAACGCAGCTCTCGCGCCGTCAGCGTGATGAAGATGTTCTCGGCGTCGGAATCGACGCAGGCGACGACCCCCGCGGCACGCATGATCCCCGCGCTGAGGAGCACGTCGTCGTCCGAAGGCGAGCCCTCGACGAATGGGACGCCCATCGCCTCTGCGTGCTCGCGAGTCTCCTCTGGGTTGCGATCGATGACGACGAAGCGCTGGCCCGCGGCGCGCAAGTCTCGGGCCGCCTGCCGGCCCACGCGGCCGAAGCCGCAGATCAGGATGTGGTCGTTCAGCCCGTCGATCTTCTTCAGGACCCTTCTCTCCTCGAGCAGGCCGGAGAGGTGGCCTGACACGAAGAACTCGGTGACGGTTACCAATGCGTAGAAGAGCGTACCCACACCGAAGATGATCAGCCCCACCTTGACTATCTGACCCGCAGTGGTGCTGGGGTCGGGGATCGAGCCCACGGTGGCGACCGTGTCCAGCGCCCAGACGAAGCCGAAGCCAACGGAGGTGCCCTCGCTGAGAACGTAGCCGGCGGTGCCGGCGGCGAGCAGGAGGCAGATCGCCACCACCAGGATCGCGAGGCGATCGAGGAACTCCAGAAGCTGTCGGCGCAACGCCGAGCGGGTTGCGCCGAGGCCGGGGTGATCGGCGATCTGGCGCAGGCCGGAGCGCCTCAGGGTCAGCCCCGGAAGCTGGCCCTGGTCCCTCACATCAAGCTCCGATCACGCCGCGCCGGCGGCGCGGGCGATCTCGCTGTAAGCGGCGGCCGGGTCCTCGGCCCCGAAGACGGCGGATCCCGCTACGAACAGGGAAGCTCCGGCCGCGGCAATCGGGCCCGCGGTGGTCGCGTCGATACCTCCATCGACCTCGATCGTCGCCTCGCCGTCGATCGCGGCGAGCCGGGAGACCTTGCCCACCGATCCCTCGATGAACGCCTGGCCACCCCACCCCGGGTTGACGGTCATGCAGAGCACGATATCCGCGCATCCGCGCAGCTCCGCAATCGCCTCGGCAGGCGTGCCGGGGTTGATCGCCACGCCGGCAAGGCAACCGAGGTCGCGAATCGCGGCAAGGGTGCGATTTGTGTGAGGCGTTGCCTCGGCGTGGAACGTGATCGCGTCCGCGCCTGCGGCGGCAAAGGCGTCGATGTGCCGCTCGGGCGCCTCGATCATCAGGTGGACGTCGAGCGCGCCACCGGCCGCGTGGACCCGGTCCGAGATCGCCGCGGCGACCAGCGGTCCAATCGTGATCGGCGGTACGAAGTGCCCATCCATGACGTCGACATGGATCACCCGCGCGCCCGCCTCCATCACCTCGTCGAGCTGCACGCCGAGGCAAGCGAAGTCCGCGGAGAGAATCGAAGGGGCCACGCGTGGCTCCTCGAGCAGGGCCTTCATGCGCTCGCTCATACGGGCCTCAGCATTGAGTCTCCGCATAGCTGGCAGGTCATGTCCTCTGTGCTGCTCATTCGCGCGATCGT
>JBAVGD010000350.1:0-13997 GCA_049684635.1 Solirubrobacterales bacterium
AGTCCGTGCAGACCGCCGCCCAGCGACTTGACATCGTGGGCGATCAGCCGCCTGCTCGCGAGCGCGGCAGCAAGCTCATCCAGAGTCGAGGCACCGCAGACGATCCCATCCTCCGCGGCCGCCGCCCAGCGATCGCCGGCGATCGCCAGCACCACCTTCCCCTCGCCGAGGTCCGCCAGAGTCCCCTCAACCGCCTCAACGTTCAACTGGGTCTCGACGCTGCGTCCCGGGACCATCTCGCCCTCCGGCAGCCCTTCCTCCAGCCGTTCGAGAACCGCGCGCAACTCGAACTCGCGCATGAAGTCCCGCAGGGCGCCACGATCCGGCTGCGCCCCCATGACCTCGTTCAGGTCGACCCCGGTCTCGATCTCACACTGAATCGTTGCGAGCTGCTTGGAGGTTCGTGCATCCTCGGCGTGGTCGAGCAGGTTCTGCTTGCGCTTGGCGCCGGAGATCTTGTCGACGCTTGCAAGCACATCCTCGAGCGAACCGAACTCCTGCAGCAGCTGCGACGCCGTCTTGTCGCCGATCCCAGGGACGCCGGGGATGTTGTCGGAGGTATCGCCCTTGAGACCGATCAGGTCGGGCACGAGCTCGGGTGGCACTCCGTAGCGCTCCACCACGGCCTCGCGGTCGTAGACCTTCGTGTCGGTAACGCCCCGCGACGTGCTCATCACCTTGATCCCGTCGCCAACCAGCTGATACACGTCCCGATCGCCGGAAACCACCATCACGGGGATCCCCTGCTCTTGCGCCCTGCGTGCCAGCGAGCCGATCACGTCGTCCGCCTCGTAGCCCTCGACCCTGACATTGGTGTAGCCGAACGCCTCGACCAGCGGCATCAGGTGGGGCCACTGCTCCGCGAGCAGACCCGGACGCGGCGGACGATGCGCCTTATAGAGGTCGTATGTCACCTCCCGCCCCGACATCCCCGCGTCCCACGCCACCACGACTCCCGCCGGCCGGTACTCGACGACGACTTTCGCCAGCATCGAGGCAAGGCCATAGATCGCGTTGGTCGGCCGCCCATCGCTGGTCGCGATCGACTCCGGCAAGGCGAAGAACGCTCGGTAGGCAAGCGAGTTCCCATCGACCAGAAAGAGTTCGCGGCTGTGGCCGTCCGCTGCTGCAGGTTCGTCCTTGGCCATCGGGCCAACTCTAAGGTGCCGCCCGGGCAGCTAAGCGTTCCGAGGGAGCGGCGAGAGCAAGCTGAGTGCGACCGGTCAGAACCCTCCAAGCGGGCAAATCGCTGGTAGCGTGCGCCCGATGGCCGAATACGTCTACGACCAGGCTTTTGCCGATGAGCGTGAGCGCCTCGCCGGCATCGAGCGGCTGTGGGACCCGGCGACGCAGGAGATCATGATGCGGCTGGGGATCGCGCCCGGGTGGCGCTGCCTCGAGGTTGGCGCCGGCGGGGGCTCGATGGTGGAATGGATGGCGGAGCGGGTCGGCGCTGGGGGACGGGTCCTCGCCACAGACGTGTACACAAAGTTCCTCGAGGCGATCGAGCGTCCCAATGTCGAGGTTCGCCAGCACGACATCCTCGCCGGCGAACCGCTGGAGGCCGAGTTCGATCTTGTCTACGCCCGGCTCGTCGTCGAGCACCTTGGCACCGGTGCGCTGCGGCGGATGGCCGAAGCCGTGAGGCCGGGTGGCATCCTGCTGCTGGAGGACTACGACTGGGCGTCGGTTGCCGTCGACCCCCCTCAGGAGGAGTTCGAAAAGGTCAGCGATGCCGTGCTGGGACTGATGGCCGACGCCGGCTTCGACCCGAATTTCGGCCGGCGCCTGCCGGCCGAGCTGGAGGCAGCCGGCCTGGAGAACGTCGAAGCCGATGGTCGGGTGCGCCTCGTTCGCGGAGGAACGCCGGAGACCGCCTTCTTCCGCCTCAGCGTCGGCTCGCTCCGGGAGCCGCTCGTGCAGCGCGACCTGCTCACCGAGGACGAGATAGACCGTGCGCTGGCTGGGTTCGACGACCCGGCGACCACCGGCCTCAGCCCCATCCTCGTCGCAGGTTGGGGCCGGCGACCCAACTGAGCAACGGCGAGCGGCGGTGAGCGAAAACCTCCCCACGCAGGCGGGCCCGGTACCAGACCGGATGACGATCTGGCCGATGGACGACGGCCGCTACGGACTTGACGCGACGTTTCAGGGCGCCAGCGGATACGAACGCGCCGAGCGGCACACGCGCGTCCTCGAGGAGAACGGCGTCCCCCACTCGTTCCGCCAAGAGCTCGATGGCGCCTGGACCCTCCGCTTTGGCCCGTTGAAGGCGGCGGACGTGAGCACGGCCCTCACCGCGTTCGTCCGATAGGCGGAGAAAGTCTTACTCCTCCCGTGGTGCCGAGCGAGCCGGCGAGAACGCACTCGGCAAGCGTCTCGTCGTAAGCCATAGGCGCAAGCTTATGATGGCCGCCATGGCCGTCAGCGCCCAATACAGCGTCACGATCCGGGTTGAGCTCGATGCCCGGCAGGAGCCCCTGGGCAAACTCACCGCGGCGATCGCCGAGACGGGTGGCCAGCTTCAGGGCGTGGACCTCGTGCCCGGTGCCGGCGGCGAGGGGAAGCGGGTGCGGGAGTTCACCATCGATGCCCAGGACGAGGCCCACTGGGAGCGGATCCTGCGGGCGATCGGCTCGACCAGAGGAGCCAAGGTCCTCGACTACGTCGACCGCACGATGCAGATGCACCGCGGTGGCAAGATCGAGTTGCACAACAAGTACCCGCTGAAGACCCGCGACGACCTCTCGATGGCCTACACGCCCGGTGTTGCACGGGTCTGCGAGGACATCCACGCCGATCGCGCCAAGGCCTTCGAGTACACGATCAAGAAGAACATGGTTGCGGTGGTCTCCGACGGTAGCGCCGTGCTCGGCCTGGGGAATATCGGCCCGGAGGCGGCGATGCCCGTGATGGAGGGCAAGGCGATGCTGTTCAAGGAGTTCGCCAATGTCGACGCCTTTCCGATCTGCCTCGACACCCAGGACGCGGACGAGATCGTCAAGGCGGTCGAATTGATCGCCCCCACCTTCGGCGGCATCAACCTCGAGGACATCTCGGCGCCGCGCTGCTTTGAGATCGAGGAGCGGTTGAAGAAGGCGCTTGACATTCCGGTCTTCCACGACGACCAGCACGGCACCGCGGTGGTGGTGATGGCGGCGCTCTTCAACGCCCTGAAGATCGTCGGCAAGCCGATCGAGGACCTGCGGGTGCTGGTGGTTGGGCTCGGCGCCGCGGGTGTGGCGGTGACGAAGATGATGCTCGCCTCCGGCGTCACCCACGTGGTCGGCTGCGACCGGCGGGGCGCCCTCTCGACCGCGCGGGAGGACTACCAGGCAGGTGAGATGACCGAGATCAAGCGCTGGTATGCGGAGAACTCGAATCCGGAAAAGCTGAGCGGGCAGCCCGCCGACGTGATCGAGGGTATGGACCTCTTCGTGGGCCTCTCCGGCCCCGGGATCATTCCCCCCGAGGCGCTCGGCAAGATGAACAAGGACGCGATCGTGTTTGCGATGGCAAACCCGAATCCCGAGGTGATGCCCGAGGAGGCGGCGCCCTACGTCCGCATCATGGCCACCGGCCGCTCGGACTATCCGAACCAGATCAACAACGTCCTCTGCTTCCCCGGGATCTTCCGCGGCGCCCTCGACGCCGGCGCGCCGCGAATCACCGAGGAGATGAAGCTGGCCGCGGCCAAGGGAATCGCCGCGGTGGTAACCGACGACGACCTCTCGGAGGACTACATCATCCCCAGCGTCTTCAACCGCGACGTCGCCCCCAGGGTCGCTAAGGCGCTCATCGAGGAGGCAAAGCGCGACGGCATCGCCCGCTTCGACCAGGGAACGGGCACCTTCTCGACCGTGGAGGTCAGCTGACGCGGTGAAGGTTCTCGTCACCGGAGCGAGCGGATTCATCGGGTCGACGCTCTGCGACTCACTGCTCGCCCGCGGCGATTCGGTGGTGGGCCTTACGCGCGACGTTGAAAAGGCCCGCCGCACCAATCCAAGTGTCGTCTGGCACCGCTGGGAGCCGACCCTCGAACGCCCGGCGGCCGAGGCCTTCGACGGAGTGGATGGTGTCGCCAACCTGCTCGGCGAGAAGATCGACCAGCGCTGGACCAAGGACTCGAAGCGGCGCATCATGGGCAGCCGCCGCACCGGCACCCACAACCTCGTCCAGGCGATCGCCGCTCTCGAGCACAAGCCGGCGGTCGTGGTGAGCCAATCCGCGATCGGCTTCTACGGCGACCGGGGAGACGCCATCGTCGAAGAGTCCTCGGAATCCGGCGATGGATTCGACGCCGATGTCGCGCGTGAATGGGAGAGCGCCGCGCACGAGGTGGAGGCAAGTGGCGTACGGCTGGTGATCCTTCGGACCGGACACGTGCTTGCCGGCCGCGGCGGCCTGCTGGCCAGGATGCTGCCGCCGTTCAGGCGGGGAGTCGGAGGGCCCGTCGCCGGCGGCAACCAGTACATGTCCTGGATCCACATCGACGACGAGGTCGGGCTCATTCTCTGGGCACTGGACAACCAAGAGGTCGACGGGGTGCTCAACGCAACCGCTCCCAATCCTGCCACCAACCGAGAGCTGTCACAGGCACTCGGCCGCGCCCTGCACCGTCCCGTGATCCTTCCGGTCCCCGGCTTTGCCCTCGACGTGATGTTCGGCAGCGAGTTCGGCGCCATCCTCAGAGGCGGCCAACGCGTGATTCCTCGCCGCGCTCTGGACCTGGGCTACGAATTCCAGCACCCCGACCTAGACGAAGCCCTCTCCGATCTGCTTTAGGTTCTTAGCGCGCAGTCAGCGCAGCTCGGTGCGCACCGATTCCCGAAAGGTGCCCGAGCTGGAAGCGCTTGCCGCCCGGCGGATTGCGCCGAGCAGTTCCCTCATCGCAGTAAGGCCGGAACGGGTCGAAAGCTGGGGGATACCGGCTGCTTCGACGATCGGGCGGGAGAAGCGGGTCGCGGTGGGATCGAGCTCGCCGATGTAGCCGATCGTGCTCGAGTCCTCAACGGCCCGGCGGGCGTCCGCACCGACGGCAGCCAGGGTCCAGCGCCCCGCTCCGCCGGCGTCGTCGAGGCAGAGGACACGCACGCTTACCGAGCCCGCACGGCCTTTGCTGCGGGCGAGCTCCCGCTTTGCCCCGGCACATATGGCTCGTCCCCGCCCGAACTGCCCGCCGCTGAGTGGCGTGCTCACATAGACGGTCAGAACCGCGCCCGCGCCGACGCCTTCCCCGCCACCGCAGCCGCCCAGTCCCGGCAGCACCGCCGCCAGAGCGACGTAGATGGTCAGCCTGGGGCGGCTCAGCCGAAGAAGACCTCCGCCTCCGCATAGAGCGACTTGGGAACGACCTTCAGCTCGGCCGTCGCCTCCCTGAGCTCGACCAGCTTGATCTCGGTGCCCCGCAGCGCCGTCATCGTCCCCCAGCGCCCCGCGTCGGCTGCATCGATGGCATGCAGGCCGAAACGCGTCGCCAGCACCCGGTCGAAAGCAGTCGGAGTACCGCCTCGTTGCACGTGACCGAGAACCGTGGCTCTCGTCTCCTTCCCGGTCTGCCGCTCGATCTCCCCCTCCAGCCAGTGTGCGATGCCGCCAAGGCGAACGTGGCCGAAGGCGTCGAGGTTCGAGGTGTCGAGCTCGGGCATCCCCCCGACCGGCTGTGCGCCCTCCGCAACGACGACGATCGGCGCAAAGCGCGCCTCGAGGCGACGTCCGACCAGCTCACAGACCCGATCCAGATCGAAGGGCTGCTCGGGAATGAGGATGACGTTTGCACCGCCGGCGAGTCCGGCATGAAATGCGATCCATCCCGCGTGGCGACCCATCACCTCGACGATCAGTACCCGGTGATGGCTGTCGGCGGTGGTGTGAAGGCGATCGATCGCCTCCATCGCGATGTTGACGGCCGTGTCGAAGCCAAACGTGTAGTCGGTGGCGCTGAGGTCGTTGTCGATCGTCTTTGGCACCCCCACAACCCGGACGCCGTGCTCGTCGTACAGCCGCGACGCAACCCCAAGCGTGTCCTCGCCGCCAATCGCGATCACGCCGTCCACTTCGGCCGCCTCGAGGTTGGCCACGATCTGCTCCGGACCCCCATTCTCAGCAAAAGGGTTTGTTCGCGAGGAGCCGAGAATCGTGCCCCCGCGCGGCAGGATGCCACGTACCTCACGCACGCCAAGTGGCCTGACATCGCTTTCCAGGGGCCCATGCCAGCCATCCCGGTAGCCAACGAACTCGTGCCCGTAGCGTTCCGCCCCCTTGCGCACGATCGCACGGATCACCGCGTTGAGCCCGGGGCAGTCCCCCCCTCCCGTCAACACTCCGATCCGCATAGCGGCAGCTTAGAACCTGCCCGAGCTCGGAGAGGCACCGCTGACGAACCATCGGAGTTCGCGCGGCACGATACGTTCAGCAACGTCCGGGGGAACTTGAAGGGAGCGGAGATGACCGATTCGATCGACATCCAGGCAGTCAGACAGGCTCAGCAGAAGACATGGTCCGAAGGCGACTTCGCGATGGTCGCCGGCCTGGTCATGATGGTGGCCGAGGAGCTGACCGAAGCGCTCGGCATCGTTGCCGACGAGCGGGTGCTCGACGTGGCGTGCGGCAGCGGCAACGGAGCCCTCGCCGCGGCACGGCGGGCCTGGGGCAACACGGTTGGCGTCGACTTCGTGCCGGCGTTGCTTGAGCGAGGCCGGGAGCGGGCAGCCGCCGAGCGCCTCGACATCGAATTCATCGAGGGTGACGCCACCGAGCTCCCGTTTGGCGACGGCGAGTTCGATGTCGTGATGTCGATCTTCGGGGCGATGTTCGCCGCCGATCAGGAGAAGGCGGCATCGGAGCTGCTGCGGGTATGCAAACCGGGCGGGCGGATCGGCATGGCCAACTGGGTTCCCGATGGCGAGGTCGGCCGGATGTTCATGACCGTCGCCAAACACGCGCCACCCCCTCCCGGGGTCAACTCTCCACTTCGTTGGGGCACCGAAGACGGCCTCCGCGAGCTGTTCGGCGACGGCGTGGCGGATCTCCGCATCCAGCGCCGCACGTCGCGGCAGACCTTCCGATCGGCCGACCATTGGCTCGACTTCTTCAGGACCTACTTCGGCCCGACCAAGGTCGCTTTCGAGCGGGTTGGACCAGACGGCGAGGAGGCGTTGGAGGCGGACCTGCGCGCCTTCGTCGAAAGGGGAAACAAGGGCGGCGACCGCTCGCTCGTGCTCGAACCCGACTACCTGCAGGTCGTGGCGGTACGCGCCTAACGAGCGCGTAGGGCTTAGCGGTCCGACTCGGGCTTCGGCTGAACCAAGCGAATCACGGCCCCGATCAGCAGCACCGTGAGGAAGACGAGCCCTGCCACGGGGCCACCCTGGCCGAGGGCATATGACACCGTCGTCGCGGCGATGGCAAGGAAGAAGGTGACCACCAGTCCCATAGGGCGGGGAATCCTATCCGCCCAGTGCGGCGCGCGTTTCGCGCAGGAACGCGGCAACCGCCTTCGCGGCAGCGTCCGCGCTCCCGGCCTCGCCGGCGGCGCGAACGAGCCTGCTGCCGACGATGACGCCGTCGGCAATCGCGCCGACCTCCGCAGCCTGCTCAGGCGTCGCGATCCCAAAGCCGACCGCGACAGGGACCTTTGCATCGGACTTTGTCGCGGCTATGAGCTCTGGTAGGCCGGCGGGAAGATCCTGCCGCTCGCCCGTCGTCCCCACCGTTGACACGAGGTAGACGAAACCCTGCGCCGCGGCGCAGATCCGGGCGCGACGGTCCGCCGGGCTGGTTGGCGCCAGAAGCGGCACGAGAGCCAGGCCGGCCGCCTCGAAGGCCGGGCGCACGTCGACTGCTTCCTCCAGCGGCAGGTCCGGGACGATTACCCCGGCGGCACCCGCAGCCGCGGCACGGCCGGCAAACGCAGCCGCCCCATCCTCGGCCAGCACCATGTTCGCGTAGACCATCAGCACGACCGGTATCCGGCCGGACACCGCTTCGCATACCTCCAGAGCGGAGCCCAGCGTTGCACCTCCCCGCAAGGCCGTCGTGGCGGCCGCGTGAATCGTCGGACCATCGGCCAGGGGATCTGAGAACGGTATCCCCAGCTCGATCAGATCAGCCCCCGAATCCGCGTAGGCGGCGGCTACCGCCAGGGAGGAATCGTGGTCCGGAAAGCCGGCCATCACGTAGGGCATCAGCGCGGCACGACCCTCGCCGCGCGCCGCCTTGAAGGCCGCCGCGATTCTCGCTACGCCGGCTGACGGCTCGGTTCGGGCGGCCGGAGGCGTCGAAGTCGAACCTGCACCGACTCCCGCGTCCGCACCTACCGGGTTTGCATCGATCTCATGCATTGGACTTGCCAATCACCTCGGCCAGGTCCTTGTCCCCGCGTCCGGAGAGGCAAAGGACGTCAAAGCCCGCCGGCGGCTCCGCGGCGCTGGGCTCAGCCAGGAGCCAGGCGATCGCGTGTGCCGACTCCAGCGCCGGAATGATCCCCTCGAGCCGCGAGAGCTCGCCGAAGGCGGCAAGGGCCGCGTCGTCTGCCACGGCGACGTAGGTGGCCCGCCCGGTGTCTCTGAGCTGCGCATGCTCGGGACCGACGCCCGGATAGTCGAGGCCCGCTGATACGGAGTGGGCCTCGAGGATCTGGCCCTCGGAGTCGGCGATCACCGAGGACAGGGAGCCGTGGAGGATTCCCGTACGCCCGGCCAGCAAGGAGGCGCCGTGGCGACCGCTGCCGAGGCCCTCGCCGGCCGCCTCGACGCCGATCAGCGCCACATCCGAATCGTCGATGAACGGCGTGAAGATGCCGATCGAGTTCGAGCCGCCGCCGACGCAGGCGATCACCCTGGCCGGGAGCGACCCCTCAGCCGCAAGGGCCTGGGCGCGCGCCTCGTCTCCGATCACCCGTTGCAAGTCGCGAACGAGCGCCGGGTAGGGCGCCGGACCCACGGCTGAACCGATCACGTAGTGGGTCGTCCCCACGTTGGCCACCCAATCCCGGATCGCGGCGCTGACCGCCTCCTTCAGCGTGCGAGCGCCGGCGTCAACGGGTTTGACCTGCGCACCCAGCAACCGCATGCGATCAACGTTTGGCGCCTGGCGGCGCACGTCCTCCGTGCCCATGTAGACCACGCATTCCTGGCCAAGCAGCGCGCAGGCGGTCGCGGTCGCCACCCCATGCTGCCCTGCACCGGTCTCGGCTATGACCCGTGACTTCCCCATGCGCTGCGCGAGCAGCGCCTGACCGATTGCGTTGTTGATCTTGTGGGCGCCGGTATGGGCGAGGTCCTCTCGCTTGAGATAGACCCGGTGCCCAATCCGCTCGGAGAAGTGCTCCGCGAGGTACAGCGGCGTTGGCCGGCCGATGAAGTCACGGTGGAGTGAGGCGAGTCGCTCCTGGAAGGAGCTATCCACTCGCGCCTCCTCCCAGGCCGCCGTCAGCTCGTCCAAGGCAGCGATCAGTGTCTCGGGTACGTAGCGGCCCCCGTAGGGGCCGAACCTCTGCTCGACGACGCTCATTGCCCGGGAACGCTAGCCGTCCGTGCGGCCTCGAAGAAGTCGTTCATCGCGGCATGGTCCTTACGGCCCGGTTCGGCCTCCACCCCGCTCGCGACATCGACCGCAAAGGGGTGCGTGACCGCGATCGCCTCCGCGACGTTGTCGGCCCGGAGCCCGCCGGCGACGATTGCCGGTATTGCCGAGTCCCGGTCACGCAGCAGGCCCCAGTCGAAGCTTTCGCCCGTCCCCCCCCAGAGACCGCCCGAGCGGCGATCGAAGAGATGGTAGGCGCAGCGAAAGGCCTCGGCCGCGTGAACATCGGCGGCGCTGGAGACGTGAATTGCCTTGATCACCTTCACCCCCGTGCGCCGAGCGGTCTCAGCGCAAAACGACGGGCCCTCTTCCCCGTTCAACTGCACCATCGTCAGCCCGGCATTCTCGACGGCCTTCGCAACCTCCTCCAGCTCCGGATTGACGAAGACGCCGACGACCTCGCACTTGCGGCGAAAGGCGGCACCGATCCGGGCAGCCTCGGCAGCCTCGCACCGTCGCGGGCTCTGCTCGTAATGGATCAGGCCGATCGCCCACGCTCCCAGCCTCACGGCCTCGGCCGCGTCATCGAGATTCGCAACTCCGCAGATCTTGACCCGCATGCCTCCAGGGTACGGGAGGCCGAGCGAAGGGATCCCATCCGAACGGCCCGTCACCTTCGCCAACCGGCTCTGAGAGGCGCCGGGGCGCCCCGAAAGAGTGGAGCGAGGAGGAGGGCGCCGCCCGCGTCCTACCGAGACCGCACTTCTTCCGCCGATGCGGGGCGAACCCCGAGCGTCACCGTGATCGTCTTGCTGTGGCCGTCGCGATCCACGGTCAATTCCATCTTTTCGCCCGGCGAAGCCGCATTGACGGCATTGATCACTTCTTCCATGCCGTTGATCTTCTTGCCGTTAACTTCCGTGATGACGTCGCCGCCGAGCATGAAGCTGGCGCCTTCGATCGTCGCCGAGGTGTCGCCGCCCTTGAGCCCAGCTTCGTCAGCCGGCCCCCCCTTGACGACTTCGTTGACCAGCACCCCCTCCTTCGCCGGCAACTTCAAAGCTTTGGCCAGGTCGGGCGTAATGCTGCCGCCGCTGATGCCGAGATAGGCGTGCTTCACTTCGCCGTGCGCCTCGATCTGCTGCACGACTTCACGCGCGGTGTTGATCGGGACCGCGAAACCGATGCCTACATTGCCGTTGCCGCCGCCGCCGGTCTGGATCTGCGAGTTGATCCCGATCACGTTGCCTTCCGAGTCGATCAGTGGACCGCCGGAATTGCCCGGGTTGATCGCCGCATCGGTCTGGATCACGTGCGAGATGGAGAAGCCGTTCGGGGCTTGGATTTGACGCTGCAGGGCGGAGACGATACCCGCGGTCACCGTGCGGTCGAGCCCGAACGGATTGCCGATCGCGACCACCTGATCGCCGACTTCGACCTGCGCCGAATTACCCAGCGAAAGCGGATGCATTTCGCCGGCCGGAGCGTCGACCTTGAGCAGGGCCACGTCCGTGGCCGGGTCGGTACCCACCACTTCGGCGGTGTAGGTCCTGTCCGAGGAGCCGAGTTTGACTTCAACCTTGCTGGCACCTTCAACCACGTGGTTGTTGGTGACGATGTGGCCTTCGGTGTCGATTAGGAAACCCGAGCCGGTGGCGGTGCCGCCGCCTTCCGGTTCCCCGAAGGGGCTCAGCGCGGACGATTCCCGTGGCTTCAGGTCTGCGGAGATGAACGCGACCCCCTGGCCGTCGCGGCGATAGATCTGGTTGACCAGGTTGGTGCCGCCTTCTTCCTTGGAAGAGACCGGAGCCGAGAGCGGCTGGGTGACGGTGACGGTCGAGCTGCCGCCAGCGGCGTGGATCCAGCCGGCGGCGATCGCCACCCAGCCGAACGCCGCAACCACGGCACCACCGAGGAGCGCGGACCCAAATGGAGTCTTGAAGATGCGTCTCATCCGCCGGCGATGTTGTAGGGCGTCTTCAAAGTTCTTCTAAAAATCGCCGCCGCGAGCGCGAAGCGCGTCCGCCACCGTCAAGCGTACGCGTGGGCTCCCTAAGGTCCTAAGGCAAATGGTGCTCGCGGGTTCCCTCGTCGGCCCGCGCGAGTTCGCGGGCCAGCGCCTCGGGGTCGGGAGCGCTCATCAACGCCTGGCCGATCAGGACCGCGTCGACACCCACCCGCTCCAGCTCTTCCAGCTCAGCGGGCGACGAGATTCCACTCTCCGCGACGACGGTCTTGCCCGCCGGCACATCGGGCATCAACTCGTACGTCGTCGCCACGTCGACCGTGCCCTCGTCGAGATTCCGGTTGTTGATCCCGATCACGTCGGCATCGAGCTGCAGCGCCCGCTCCAGCTCGCTCGTGTCGTGAACCTCCACGAGACAATCGAGATCCAGGCCGCGCGCCTGCTCGAACATCGATCGCAGATCCTCGTCGTCGAGGATGCGAACGATGAGGAGCACCGCGTCGGCCCCGTTCACGGCTGCCTCATACAGCTGGTAGGGATCGACCATGAAGTCCTTGCGCAGGATCGGCAGGTCGCAGGCGGCACGGGCAGCGCGCAGGTCATCGAGAGATCCGCTGAAATGGCGTTCGTCGGTGAGCACCGACAGGGCCGTCGCGCCGCCGCGCTCGTAGGCCCTGACCTGCTCGGCCACGGTGGCTGTCGAGGAGATCTGGCCGGCGCTTGGTGAGCGGCGCTTGAACTCGGCGATCAGCGAAAGACCGGGTCTAACCAGCGCCTCGCGGAACGGCCGGTCCTGGCCGCGCCCGGGAAGCCTCGATTCGAGATCGGCCCGCGAAATCTGCTGGCGGCGATTCTCCACCCCGTCTCGGGCCGCGGCGATGAGCTCCTCGATCATTCCCACGTCAGACCGGAAGCCTAGTCACCCAGCTGGGCGGTTGCTGCAATCAACCGGTCGAGCAGCTCTCGAGCAGCACCGCCATCGACTGCCTGGGCGGCACGCTCAACCCCCTCACCGAGGCTCTCGGCGGCCCCTCCGACGTAGATCGCGGCGCCCGCATTGAGCAGAACGAGGTCGCGGCGTGGGCCCTTCTCTCCCTCGAGGACGGCGCGGGACGCGGCCGCGTTCTGCTCGGGACTGCCACCCGCCACCTCCTCCAACTCCGCTTCTGCCAGACCGACGTCAGCCGGCGCGACGAACCACTCCCTGGTCCCGCCATCGGCAACCTCGATGACCCTGGTCGGAGCCGCGATGGACAGCTCGTCAACGCCGTCCTCGGCGGCGACCACCATCGCGCGCACGCTGCCAAGCCCCACCAGCGCCTCGGCAATCGTCTCCTGGTAGTGACGGTCCGAGACCCCGAGCAACTGGCGTTTGGCCCCGGCGGGGTTGGTCAGGGGCCCAAGGAAGTTGAAGATCGTCCGCACGCCGAGCTCTTTGCGAACCGGCACCACGTGGGCCATCGCGGCGTGATGCCGGGGCGCAAACATGAAACCGAAGCCAACCTCGTCAATGCAGCGCCCAACCTCCTCCGGGCTTAGCTCGATGTTGACGCCTAGAGCCTCCAGCAGGTCGGCGGAACCGCACTTGCTCGTGCTGGAGCGATTGCCGTGCTTGGCGATCGCGCAGCCCGCGCCGGCGGCGACGAGCGCCGCCGTCGTCGAGACATTGAAGGTGGAGGGGCCACCGCCGGTTCCCGCGGTATCGACCAGATCGACCCGTTCGGTCTCAACCGGAACGGCCAGCTGCCGCATCGTGCGCGCCAGGCCGACCAGCTCCGACACCGTCTCCCCCTTGGCGCGCAACGCAATCAGGAAGGCGCCGGTCTGCACGTCGCTGGCGCGGCCTTCCATGATCTCGGCCAGCACCGTTGCCGCATGGTCCGTCGTGAGATGGTCTCCAGCGCAGACTGCATCGATCGCCCGTGTGACGACGTCGTTGGTCATGGGCCCTCAGCGAGGAAGTTTTTCAGCAGGTGCTTGCCCTGCGGGGTCAGCACCGACTCGGGGTGGAACTGCACGCCCTCCGCCGGCAACTCTCGGTGGCGGACTCCCATCACAACGTCTCCCAGGCCGGCGCTCTGTTCAAGCTCGTCCGGAAGGTCGGGGTCAACCACCAGCGAGTGATAGCGGCCGGCGACGAGTGGGTTGGGTAGGCCGGCGTAGATCGTGCGGCCATCGTGCGAGATCTCTGCGTCCTTGCCGTGCACCGGCTCCCCCTGCACGGTCCGGCCCCCAAAAGCCTCGACCAGCGCCTGGTGTCCCAGGCATACGCCAAGCACGGGTGTGCCGGCCTCGGCAAGAGCCCGAATCGCCTTGACTGAGATCCCTGCCTCTGCCGGCGTGCAGGGACCCGGCGAAACGACGAGACGATCGGCGCCGCGCTCGAGCAGCTCGTCCACCGTCGCCTTGTCGTTGCGCACCACATCGAGCTCCGCGCCGAGCTCCCCCAGGTACTGGACCAGGTTGTAGGTGAAGGAGTCGTAGTTGTCGATGACCAGGACGTTCA
>JBAVGD010000351.1:0-1788 GCA_049684635.1 Solirubrobacterales bacterium
AACGACACCCCATTTGCAGCTTGTTCGCGCGACTAGTTCGACCAGCATCGCTCAACCAGCACCCGCCCGCCACATATGACAGAATAGGTGGCGAAACAGATGGCAAACGGAGCGACAACACTGACAAGGGACCTCGCGGGCAGGCTTGGTCACGCGAGCGAGCTTGCCGAGCTCGACCAAGCTGACCTGGCCCGGGTGCTGGACACCAACCGGCGCACGATCGCCCGCTGGCTGCACCGCGAATCCTCCCCCCGGCCCGATGCCCGCGAGCGGGTCCTCGAGCTGCTCGCCGTCCTCGACCGACTCTCCGACGTGCTTCGCCCCGACGCCGCCCACGACTGGCTCTTCTCCCCGAACCCGCTGCTCGACCACGACAAGCCCGTCGAGCTGCTTCGCGGTGGCGAGTACCGCAAGGTGCTCGGCGCCGTCGACGCGATGGCCGAGGGCGTCTTCGTCTAGCGGCCACGATGCCCTCGCCTCACCTGGTCGATGCGATCGACCGCCTCGACCCGGTGCCCTACCGGGGCGAGGCCTACCGCCACCTCGCGCCTCGCTGGCATCCGCTCTCGGGCGGCGGCGCCCGGATCCAGGGCGGGCGCTGGAACCCGCCGGAGAGCTTCGCCACGCTCTACCTGGCGCTCGAAAAGCCGACGGCCGCCGCCGAGTTTCGCCGCATGGCTGCCCAGATCTGCCGCTCTCCCGAGGACTTCGTTCCGCGCCGCCTCTACCGCTACCGCCTCGAGTTGCATGCAGTCCTCGACCTGACGGGGAAGAGGGACCAGCTACCGCAGGCGCTGGCGGAGCTCGACCTCCAGGGCTCCGACCGGAGCGCCACCCAGGTCGTCGGCGAGGCGGCCGAGCACCTCGGCCGCGAGGCGATCAAGGCGCCCTCAGCCACCGGGACAGGCGAGGTGATCGCTGTCTTCATCGACAGGCTCCTGCCCGATTCGGCTATCGAGCCGCTTGATTTCGAGACCTGGGAGCTTCCGCCCTCGTACTGACGCCGGCTACAGATTCGGTTGGTCGGGAGACTTGTTGCCAGACGGGGTTTGACGCCCGAGTCATCGTCGTGCCGCGATCATCCCGCGCTGATCGAGTAGCGGCGCGGTATCCATAGACGGGGCTCCGCGGGAGGCGAAGGACAGCAACAGAGACGACCGCTATTGTCGCTTCATGGCGGAGTCAACGCTCTGGGGCTTGCATCATTCGGGTGGCCAGCCCCTGGTAGATGACAGCATCCTCGCAATCGGCTGGGTAGATGCCGGCGACCTCAGCGACCTGCCTAACGATCGCGAGGCCTTCAAGGAGCACCTGCGTCTCAAGTACCCGGACAGATCCGAGAATTGGGTGGCAAATGCGGCCGGCCAGCTTCTTCGTTTTCGGTACGTCATGCGACCAGACGAGATCGTCGCCTATCCGCAGAAGAGCGACCACACGATCAACATCGGCAAGATCGTCAGCGACTACTCCTACGAATCAGATGTTTGGCGGGCCTACCCGCACCGACGCAAGGTCGAGTGGATCAAGAGCGGACTTCCGAGGGAGACCTTCTCGCAGGGCTGCCTTTACGAGCTTGGAGCCGCGATGTCCGTCTTCACCGTCAAGACTCATCGCGACGAGCTGCTGGCGGCCGCCGGTCTGAGCGCCGCCCAGGTTTCCGAGGGCCCCACTCCATCGGAGGCTGCTGCGACCGAGGAGGCGGTGTCATCTGAAGACGAGCCCACGGCGGGGCGGATCACTGAATTGACTCGTGACTACATTCTCAAGACCTTCAACACTGAGTTGAAG
>JBAVGD010000352.1:0-1620 GCA_049684635.1 Solirubrobacterales bacterium
GATTCCGCCACGGCCGAACTCGAGCTCGCCTTGAAGGCCGTGATGCAGGGAGAGACCTATCTCAGCCCCCCGATCTCCAGACAGGTCGTGGAGGGCTACGTTCAGCGGGTCGGCACCGAGCAACCGGAGGCTGACAATCTCACCCCTCGCCAGCGGCAGGTCTTGCAGCTGATCGCCGAGGGCCACAGCACCAAGGAAATTGCCTATCGCCTCGAGCTTTCGGTGAAGACTGTTGAGACTCATCGCGCCCAGCTCATGGAGCGTCTCCAGATTCGCGATATCGCGGGTCTCGTCAAGTACGCCATTCGCAGCGGTCTCGTCAGTGTAAGTAAATGATGTTATTTATAATCAATCTGTTGCATCCTGAATTCTTCTAAGGTATTTCGCGCGCCGGATTCAGGACCTGCCCGATTGGCTTCACCCCTCTCCCGCACTAGCATGGGTCCTCGAATCGCCCGAGCCCAGTGCCCACCCAGGAGGGAGGGATGTCGAAGCGAATCAAAGTCATGGTCGTCGACGACAGCGTGCAGTTCGCCGGCGCTGTTGCGCAGTTTCTGGCCGCCAGCGAGAACTTCGAGGTATTGGAGAGCGCGCGTTCGGGGAGCGAGGCGCTCGCACGGGCCGGCAGCGAGCGACCCGATCTCATGCTCATCGACATCGGAATGCCCGGAATGAGCGGGCTTGCGGTCGCCTCCTTGGTGAAGGCCGGCGAATCCGCCCCGAAAGTGGTTATCATGACGCTCGACGATAGCGAGGAGCGCCGTGACAGCGCGATCGCGGCAGGCGCCGATGCGTTCTTGCCCAAGGGGGACTTCGCCGACGAGCTACATGAAGTAGTCGACATGCTGTTCGGCGCGTCGCGAGCTTAGACCCGATAGGCAGACCATGCGGCGTGTGACCCATTCCAAACGCAAGCAGCTCGAGGGCGCCAGCAGACGCTCTCCGGAGGAGCGATGACAGCAAGGAAGACCTCGAGTTGCTCGAAAAGCTTCTCCTCAGCCGACTGAAGTCTTGGGCGGGCCGAAAGTAATACCTCCCCACTCTCTTTCCGGCCCGTAAGCCTCAGACATTCAACTTCATCGGCAGGATGATCATCTGCATACCGTGCAAATGGAAGCGGCGCTGCAATACCATTGCGGCCTGGTTGTGCAGTAACTGCGTCATCCAGTTGTCGCGATCAAAAATCAGTTTGCTGGTGAAGAAGATGGCATTGGAAAACTCTCCCTGAACGCGCTCGGCGAGGCTCGTGAATTCCTCGATAGGATCGGTGCCGAAGGAGACGTAGGACTTCGCCGCCCAGCCTTTGCTGTTGCAGAAGTTGACGAAGTAGGAAAGCGAAGCGTTTGCCTCCACTTTCATCGCCTCGAGGTCTTCCCGTCCGCCGAAACCCTGAGCGTCCACCGTGCGCGCGTTGACGAAGATGAAGTTTCCGAAGTGATCGGGGAACATCCGCTGTACCCATAGCAACGCGTGCAATCCGCCGCCTCGGGATGAACCTACCAGAAACACGGCTGTGGGCCGGCTCGGATCGGGCTTCGGCGGGTTGGCGACGCTGCCGAACGGGATGCCGGAGAAGGCGGCGTCGATTTCCTTCAGTTGTGCCCTGGTCCAGTCGTAGTG
>JBAVGD010000353.1:0-2156 GCA_049684635.1 Solirubrobacterales bacterium
GTAAACCACCCGTAGCGCGGGAAGATATAGGGCGTGAGGCCCGTGCCGTTCACGAACTTGAGCTGGCAACGGTTGGTGACCGGCGTGGTCGCGATGAACGTCACCGCGCCGGGGGCGAGCGCCTCCGCCTGCGATCTGCAGAAGCGCACGTAGGCCGGAAACGGATGCGTGGCCGGCGGCGCGGCGGGCGGAATGACCTCGATGCAGTCGGTCAGGTTGGGGTCCCGGCAGTACTCGATCGGGGTGATCTGGTACGCCACGGCGGGCCCGCTGAGAGTGCCCTCCGCGTTGTACAGGCCGGTACGCACGGCGAAACCAGGGGTCGAGGAGATGGTGCCCGACGTGCCGGTCGTGTAGGTAACCGTGTTGACGCTCGTCACCGTAATGGTGGCGTTGGTGACGTTCATCGCGTTTCCGGCGGAAATGAAGGTCGAGACGATATCGCCCGTGACCACAAGCAAGCCGATGCCGGCCGCGGTGACCGTCACAGTACTGCCGGAGCGCGCGAAATTCCCCGGGCCGCACTTGCGGTACGAGGCGGTCCTCGCGGTAATGGTGCCCGAGGTGCCCGTCGTGTACCTGAAGGTGGTGGCGTCAGGCACCGACGCAACGGGAACACAGGTGACGTTCAGACCGGCGGTGCCGGAGGTCACGAAGATCCTGTCGGCGGTGGTGAGGCCGTGCGCCGTGACGGTGGTTGTCGTAACCGTGCTTCCGCTGCGGGAGAACGTTCCGAGGGGCATCATCTCGGGCAAACCGAAAGTCACGAGGGTGCTCACGCCCGACGCATTGGTGCGGTAGGGGAACTGGCCTGCCCCCAGGGTGTTGCCTTCGGCGTCGACGAGTCCCGCCGGCAGCACGTCGCCGCTCGCGTTGACCGCGCCGTTGCGCTTGCAGACGTTGTTGGCGTTGCAGTAGCGCAGGTCCCTGATGCCGGTGGTGACGTTGACGTTGGAGCCCCCTAGATAGGCATCGGGCGATACCGCAGTGGTCGTGAGCGTTCCGGTCGGCGGGTTGAGAACCGGCTGACCGCTCGATGACAGGCCGGGCAGGTAGGTGAAATTCGGGTCGTAGCCGACCCCGTTGAATCCGTGCTCGCCCCCGGCTTCGAACGGCGGGTCGCCTCGCTGGCAGTTGGTGCTGCCGCCGCTGGTCGTCATGCATCCATTGTTGTCGTTGACGTAGTCGGGGTTGTAGTCGCTCGCCATGCTGCCCGAGTCATCGAGGATGAACAGGAGATTGGGCAGGAAACCCAAACCCGCGGCGGTACCGAGCGGCGAGCTGGAGATGTCGGTGACAGCCGCGAAGGCCGGCTGCGCCGCGATGCACGCAGCCGCCAGGTACGCTGCCATCTGTTTTGACAAAAAAGTTTTCATGAAGATCTCCTGCGAAACTAACGAGCCAGGGTTTGAACGATGGCCACCGAATTACGCGGACCGATTGCGCGCGCCGTGATGCGGTAATGAACCTGAGGGAGCGAGACGAAGGCCGCGTCCTGTGCCCGGAAATTGTCCTCGCCCTCCTTGCTGAGCGCGGCCGTGCTCGGCGTCGAACCGCACACGTTGGGTTGGCCGCCACAGGTGGCTCCTACTGCGCAGTTCGCCACCGGGCACAGGCGCTGAACGATGTACCAAACGACGTTTCCCGCCGCGTCCGGAGTGCCCCCATTGAGCTGTACCGCGTTGACCCATGCAGCCGGATCCGACCAGTTGGGTTCGGTCATCGGAGCGCTGGAAAAATAACCGGCCGTCGGCGCGAGCCAGCCGCTGCCGTCTTTGGTCGGGTCCGAGGAGGGGGACGGTATTTTGAGAAGGGCATAGCCGGCCTGCAGACCCTGGTCGGCGGCGTTGAGTGCGGACTGCCTGAAGGCGATGTTGCCGGCCATCACCGTCGCGGTGTCTACCGAGCGCATCGTCGCGATGCCGGCCAGAGTCATCGCAACCAGCACGATCAGCGCGATGATCAGCATGGTTCCACGTTGGCTGCGCGGCGTCGCGGGTCGCGCAGGGGCGCGGCGAATGAGGTCGTTCATGGTCAGCTCGATTTCCAGATCCAGTTGCGCAAGGGAACGGTGGTCTCGAACACGCGGTAGCGGTAGCACTTCCAGTAGAGCGGGGACGCCGGGTCCGGGTCTCCGGAGGCCGATACGTCGATGG
>JBAVGD010000354.1:0-4690 GCA_049684635.1 Solirubrobacterales bacterium
CCCCCACGCCGTGCCCAGCCGACATGAGCACGAGCTGGAACCTCAACACGCAATCGCCTCCGTTCCACGACGGCGTAAACACGGTCCAGGTCTGCGCCAGCGACTTCTCTACGCTGAACGAGCCGAACACCAGCTGCCTGGCGCCGCAGACGATCGAAGTCGATAACTCCTGCACCGAATCGGCGGTTGGCGGCGGCGAGCGGTTGAGCGCTCGCTTCGCGGACTCGGGCAGCGACGTGACGGCTGTCGGCGGCGGCAGTGGGGCCGAAATCGTCGGCTGGCTCTCGAACAACGCCGGCGATCCCTTCTCCGGCGCGACCCTGTGCGTCAAGTCGCGGGTAATCGGGGTCGACCGCTCGATGAATCAGATCGCGACGATCAGAACGGATCAGACCGGGCACTACTCATACAAGCTGGCGCCGGGTCCCAATCGCGAAATCATGCTCGGCTACCGCTACGACACCAACCAGGTGGCTCGCTTCGTCCGTTTCTACTCGCACGCCCAGCCGGCGCTCTACGCGACGCCTCGCAAGGTGACCAACTTGAAGAGAGTCCGGTTCAGGGGGCATCTTGCTGGCCCGGCCAACGACGGCCGGGTGGTCGTCCTGCAGGCCAACCCCCCACACTCGAAGCGCTGGATCACCTTCCGGCGCGCCACCACCGACTTCGGCGGGAGCTTCCGCAGCAACTACCGCTTCACCTCGACCACCCGGACCACCGCCTATCGCTTCCGGGCGCTCGTGCCCGAACAGGCTGGGTATCCGTGGCTCGAAGGCACCAGCGGGCCCGTGAAGGTGAAGGTGAAAGGGTGCGCGAAGAAAGGTGGACGGGCGAGAGTTCCGCGGTGCCGGTAGATCGAAGCCGAGTCACATCTTCGCAAGGGGCACACGCCCCGCCTTGCCGTGTTCCCGGCCGAGAGATTCAGCGGAGCGATAGCTCGGGGATATAGCGCGCAACGTGGCCGGCGATCGTTTCTCGCACCCACTGCCGGGTTGCGGGATCCGCCATTCGGTAGCGGCCAAGAAGCATCTTCTGGTCCGCCAGGGGCATGCCCGCAATCTCCCAGCGCACAACGAGGCGCTCGAATAACAGCTCCGACCGCCGTTGCCACGCGTCCTCCTGAGTGGTCGCCGCGGTGGCCGGGCCGGCTTCGAGCTTGCTGATCGTGGCCGGGCTGAGGGATTGGCGGAGCGTAAGAGTGTTGCCATCCGCGTCGACGTAATCGACGGTTGGGGTCTTCTCCCGTGCTCGGCGTCGCTTCTTGGGCTTTGCCATCGTTGTGAGTCTGCCATTCGCCGGCGCATCTCTGGCGCGGGCCCAGGTCAGAGAGGACCGGCGCTCCGCGGCTGAGCGTTGCACCGATCTACGGATAGACGGTACGCTCGATCCTGGGTGTCCGCTGAGTTCGACTTCGTAATCGTCGGTGCCGGCTCGGCCGGCTGCGCGCTGGCAGCGCGCCTCAGCGAGGACTCGGAGACGAGTGTTCTCCTGCTGGAGGCAGGGGGCAAGGACCGCTCGCCCAACATCAAGATCCCAGCTGCCTTCGCGAAGCAATTTCGCACGAAGCTCGACTGGAACTTCAGCAGCGGACCGGAACCGCATCTCGGCGGACGGGAGCTCTTCGTGCCGCGCGGCCGTGGCCTGGGCGGCTCGAGCTCGATGAACGCAATGATGTTCACGCGCGGACGGCCGCTTGATTTCGATACCTGGCGTGAGATGGGTTGCGAGGGCTGGAGCTATGAGGATCTTCTCCCGTACTTCAAGCGGCTCGAGCACAACGAGGAAGGCGCTACGGAGTTTCGCGCCACCGGCGGTCCCGTCAACATCGCTTCGCAGCGCGATCCACGGCCGCTGACTTCACGCTTCATGGCGGCCGCCGAAGCGGCCGGCATCCCCCGCAATCCCGACGTCAACTCCCCCGAGCAGGACGGAGTCACCATGACTCCGGTCTTCCAGCGAAACGGTCGTCGCTGGAGTGCCGCGGATGCCTACCTTCGCCCGGCGATGAAGCGACCTAACCTGACGGTAAGGACAGGTGCGGTGGTCCTCGGAGTCCCGATCGAGGCCGGCCGAGCGACGGGGGTGCGATGGAGCAAGGGCAGCGGCGAGGAGAGCGCGGAGGCCCGCCGCGAGGTCATCCTCTGCGCCGGGGCCATCGGCAGTCCGCAGCTGCTGATGCTCTCGGGTATTGGCCCCGCCGGTCATCTACGAGAGCTGGGAATCGAACCTCGCGTCGATCTCCCCGGCGTCGGTGAGAACCTCCAGGACCATCCCTTTGTAACGCTCTGCTTCGAGTCGAAGGACACCGACGACCTCACCGCCGCTGAAAAGCCGAGGGCGTTGATTCAGTACCTCCTCCGGCGTAGAGGTCCGCTGACGTCGAACGTGGGCGAGGCAATGGCCTTCATCCGAACCCGTGCCGGGCTTCCAGCTCCCGACATCGAGCTCATCTTTGCGCCGGCCTACTACCACGACCATGGCTTCGATATCTATGACGGGCATGCTTTTACACTCGGCCCGGCCTTACTTGCTCCGCGCAGCCGGGGACATCTGCGTCTTCGTTCGGCAGACCCCACCGCCAAGCCTGAAATCATCGGCAACCAGCTGGCGGAGCCTGAGGATGCCGCGTCCCTCATCGCCGGTATTCGCAAAACACGCGAGATCGTGAACACCGAGCCGCTGGCGTCCGCTCGGGGTCAAGAGCTGGTGCCCGGCGAAGAGATCTCCTCCGATGAGGACCTCGACGCCTTCCTGCGACGGGAGCTTGAGCTTCTCTACCACCCTGCGGGAACCTGTCGCATGGGCCTCGACGAGAAAGCCGCGTCGACCCGGAATTGCGCGTTCGCGGCATCAGCGGATTGCGGGTGGCCGATGCCTCGGTGATGCCACTGATCCCAGGTGGCCATATCCACGCACCGGTGATGATGATTGCCGAGAAGGCCGCCGACCTGATTCAGGCTTCATAGCGGCCGGTCGGCCGCGCCGGTGTCCCCAACGGGAATTCGGTTGCGTTATTGCCTTAGAAGCTCCAAACTGGAGTTGACAAACACCTGGTTACTTCGATGGGAGAGATGCGATGGATTCTGCAAAGCGGCGGCTGGGCCTCCTCCTCGCCGCCTTGGCGGCGGGTGCGACGGCGCTCGCGCTCATTCCGGCAAGCGCATCGGCGGCGCCCGCCCGTTACGTCTACGAGATCTGCGACTCCGCGTTGCCCGGCGGGGGGGTCAGTGGCGTGGGCTTTACCGCGACCTCTCTAGGTTCCTCTCAGTCCCCGTTCACTGAGAGCGACAGCTGTGCCCAGTCGCGAGGCACCCTGACGATTTCAGGCACAGGCCAGGGCTCCACCAAAACAGATGGCAGCACCAACGGCAGCGTGGAAGGAAAAGCCTTCTGGTCGCTGCCAATCGCAGCCCCGCCGGGCGGGACGATTGCGGCGATTACCGTGTCGGCGAGTGCCTGTCAATCTGGAGCGATGGTCGCCTTCGTCTTGTCAAATGGCTGGCCGCTCAACTGCCAGCCGGAGCAGGCGCGCACCTTCCCCCTTGGGGAAGCTTCCTCCCTCCCGGTCGGCTATGGCAGCTACATCTGGCTCGAATGCGGGGAACCCAAGAGTCAAGGGACTGATGAAAATCTGCTCGGTTGCGAAGGGGGCACCGTCTCCGCGCATTACATCGCCGTGACCGAGACCGACCCGGTCCCCCCCACCCTCTCTGAGCTGCAGGGTTCGCTGCTCTCGGGCAACGTGATGCGCGGGCGACATGACCTGGGCGTCAGGGCACATGACGAAGGCGGAGGACTCAGCAAGGTCTGGGCCTCCATCAACGGAGTGTCTGCGGCGCAGACCACGCCTTCCAGCTGCAATACGGTCTTTACGGCGAACGCAAGCGTGGTCGGCACGGTCGCATACAGCGTCACGCCGTGCCCAACCGATATGAGCGCCGGGTGGAACTTTGACACGCAGCGGTATCCATTCCACGATGGCGTAAACACGATCCAGGTCTGCGCGAGCGACTTCTCGACGCTGAACGAGCCGAACACGACCTGCCTGGCACCACGGTCGATCGAAGTCGACAACTCCTGCTCCGAATCGGCCGTTGGCGGCGGGGAGCACTTGAGCGCTCGGTTCGCCGACTCCAATAGCGATGTGACCACCGTTGGCAACGGCAATGGGGCCGAAATCGTCGGTTCGTTGACGAACAACGCCGGGGATCCATTCTCCGGGGCGACGCTGTGCGTCAAGTCGAGGGTCATGGGACTCGATCGAAACATGACCGCCGTGACGACGATCAAGACCGATGAGACCGGGCATTACTCCTACAGGTTGCCGCCGGGACCGAATCGCGAAGTCATGCTCGGCTACCGGTACGACACCAACCAGGTTGCCCGCTACGTTCGCTTCTATTCACATGCCCAGCCGACGCTTTATGCGAGTCCCCGTCAGTTGACCAACCTTAGGACAGTCGGATTCAGGGGGCACCTCGCAGGACCGGCCAGCAACGGCCGGGTGGTCGTCTTGCAGGCCAGTCCGCGCGGGTCAAAGCGTTGGATCACCTTCCGGCGCGCCACCACCAATGCAGGCGGGGACTTCCGCAGCAACTATCGCTTCACTTCCACCACCCGGACGACCGCCTACCGATTCCGAGCGGTCGTACCCGAACAGGCGGGGTATCCATGGCTTGAAGGCACCAGC
>JBAVGD010000355.1:0-4209 GCA_049684635.1 Solirubrobacterales bacterium
GTTCAACGCCGACAACATGCAGGATCTATGCCTCCCGCGGGTCCCTCGTGGTGCGAAGCTGACGGGAGTGACGATCGGCGGCGGGCTTATTCAGGACCCGAATGGCGATCCGAACCTCGCTCAGAAGTTCAGAGCACCGCGGCCTGGCTGACAGACCCGGCGAGTGGTTGCTTAGCGCCGGGACATGCTCCTTCATCCATCCGGAAGGATCCGGAAGCCGCGCGCGGCGCCGAAAGTCGCGGGATATCCGCGTGTATACTGACGTCATGAAGATCGTCAAGGTTCGCCGCGTCGGCAACAGCAACGTGGTTTCGATCCCCCGCGAGTTCGAGGCACATGGTTATGCGCCGGGTACGTTCGTGCTTGTTGAGGAGCTCGGTGGCGGCGAGCTTCGGATCACGCCGACCGAGCAGTTGCGGGAGAGGATCCGCACGATCGGCGAGCGCGTGGTTGCCGAGCACCCGGAGGCGCTGAAGATCCTCGCTGAGCACGACCCGGACTCCAAGCGCACTCCAAAGTAGGTCGCAGGTGCATGAGGAGGAAGGCAGAGGCGAGCCGATCTACCTCGAGCTCGCCGACGCGCTCGAGCTGTATGCGGCGATCATCGGCGGCGCGCCCGCGCAGGCCGCCGATCAGCTTCGCGACCAGGGGGCTCTTGAGGGCGCCCTCGCTCGACCACGCAGCTACGCCGCCTACGAGGACGCCGATATCGCGTTGCAGGCCGCCGTCCTGGCGCACGGCATCGCCGAGAGCCAGACGTTCATCGACGGCAACAAGCGCCTGGCGCTCGTCGCGATGTTGACGTTCCTCGAGTTGAGCGGCTACCGGGTCGAAGCGTCCGACCCCGACCTCGCCGACTGGATCCTCAGCTTCAGCTCCGGGACTACGTCCCAGCAGCTTGCGCCGTCAGTGCGCGCCGCAATGCGGCCTACGGCAAGGCGGGTGTCAAGGGACTGATCAGGGCCGGGTGCTCAGCTCGGGCACACAAGCCGCCCGCGGAGCACGGTGTGACCCCGGTAGCCGAGCCGGAGACTCCGATAGAAGGACTTTCCGTCGCATGACGTTCTTCCGTAGACGAGGACCTTCGCGGCCCAGCGAGTGCCTTCTTCCCAGTTGAGGACGTATCCATGTGCCCTCGCCTTCAGCCCGCCCCAGTTCGACCAGCGGAGGTGGACCAGGTAGACGGACCACGCTTCTGGGCCGGAGACCCCAGTGGGAAGACACCGCCACGGATGCTCCCGCGAGATGTGCGGCCCGCAGATCATCGAAACCCTTTCCCTGGCTGGCGCCGCGGTCGGGAGCAACCAGGCCGCGATCAAGACCAGCAGGACAAGCACCGCACGACGAAGGCCCCGCATTTCGCGATCCTATAACTGGCTCGGCCTCGAGCACGGGGGCGCCGACGGCGAAGGCCACCTCGGGCCTCGCCGCCCAGGAAGGCTTGGCGAGCTTCGGCTCCGACGTCTTCAACCGCCAGCCGTGACGCCCAATCTGGGTAGAGAAAGTGAGGGTGCTGACCGTTAGACCAACAGCAGTCCCACCACCAACAGCACGACGCCGGCTGTCGCGACGGCTCCCGCGGCGCCGAGCAACCAGCGACGGCGGGCGATGATCGAGACCGAGGCAAGGACGATCCCGACCTGAAGTCCGACCTCGGCCAGCTCGTAGTCGATGTGCTGGGTGTTGGCGTGGTCCGTCTCTTGCGAGTGCGCCTGGACCTGGTGGACCAGGCTGGCATCGGCCGGACGCAGCTGCCCGACGACGCGTGCCTCGTGGCGATCGGCGGCCGCTGCGGCGCGTTGCGCCTGGCCGCTGCCGGCGCCCAGCACCCGCAGCATCGTCGCGTTGCCTTCGGCGATGTCGATCTTGACCCGGTTGCTCTCCAGCAGCGCCGAGGCGTTGGCGCGGTGAGTCTCGCTGGTGATCACCTCCTTCACCGCCTCGTTGGCGAGGAAGGTCGCGAAGGCGAGGAAGGCCGCCATCACGGCGACGACCATCGCCGCGTTGCGGGCGTGGTGCGGGTGCGCCCCCTCGCTGCCGGCAAGCTGGTGCCCCTGCTCGAAGCGCTCATACGACCGGTGGGCCTCCACGGGTCCGAACCAACAGCGCGGGTCGGGCCTGCTCGCCTCGATCGCCCAGTCCCAGTCCACGGCAGATCCGGAGAAAGGGCGGCACGGATCGCCTGGGCCCAGCTTGGTTAGAAGCCGCGCGGCGGATCGTCAAATCGCTCTCACCCCTTGACCGTCGGATCACGGCTCGAATATGCTGACTGCGCTATGGGAAGGAGCCAGCCCCGCCTGGGCCTTGCAGCGGCGTGCGCAGTAGCCATGCTCACGCTGCTAACGCCGTCGGCAGCTACGGCCAAGAGAAATCTCTACGTCTCAAATGTCGAATCGTCGAATATCTCGGCCTTCGACATCGGCGTAGAAGGGACGTTGTCGCCGCTTGCCGGCTCTCCCTTCGCAGGCGCTGCCGGTCCCGAGGCAACAACGATCACGCCTGACGGACGGCATCTCTACAGCTCGTCCTTCACCGCCGGCACGGTTGCCGCCTATAGCATCGCCAGCGACGGCACGCTTACCCCGGTCGCCGGCTCTCCCTTCCCTGCCCCCGGTACCCATTTCGCCGCTGCGATCACCCCGGACGGCAAGCACTTCTACACCCCAGACATCAGCGGTCAACTCGACGCCCTGAACATCGCCGCGGACGGCTCCCTCACCGTCGTTCCCGGCTCGCCATATTCGACTCCAGGCGGACCGTTCGGGGTGGCGGTAACGCCTGACTCCAAACGTCTCTACATGTCAGACACCTTTGAAGCTCGAATCTACGCCTTCAACATCGCTGCCGACGGCTCCCTTAGCGCAATCGCCGGCTCTCCCTTCACCTTTGCAGGCACCGGTCCACGTGGCTTGGCTATCGCACCCGACGGGGCGCATCTCTACGCCGGCGACATCACCAACAACAAAGCCCAGGCCTACAGCATCGCCGCCGACGGCTCACTCGCAGCACTCCCAGCGCCGCCATCCACAGGCGAAGGGCCGGTCAACGTCAGTGTTACCCCGGACGGTGCGCACCTCTACGTCAGCGATCTAGATAGCAACAACGTTACGGCCTTCAATATCGCGCCCAGCGGCGAACTCAGCGCCGTTCCGGGTTCCCCATTTGCCACTGGCGAATTCACCGAGGGTTCGGCGGCCTCTCCAGACAGCAAACGGCTCTACGTTGCGAGCTACACCGACAGCAAAGTAAACGCTTTCAATATTGCCGCCAGCGGCTCGCTGACCCCGATACCCGGCTCGCCGTTCAGCACAGGCGGCGAACACCCCGCCGTCCAGTCGGTCGCATTTACACCCGATCAGGCCCCGACGGCTGCGCTTGCGGTAACGGCGTCGGGTCGCACGGTGACTCTCAATGCCGCGGCCTCGTCTGACACCGACGGCACCGTCGCCCGCTACGACTGGGACTTCGGCGATGGTACGACGCTGGCAAACGGGGGCCCGACCCCATTCCACACCTATGCCGCCGACGGCACCTACACCGTCACGGTCACGGTTGCCGATAACGAGAGCTGCTCGACGAAGCTCGTCTTCACGGGCCAGACTGTGTCCTGCAATGGAAATGCGGCGGCGAGTGCTTCCCACCAAGTTGTCATCGACACTGCGGTCGCCAATCCCAGCCTTACCGCCAAGAAGACCCAGCGCCACAAAGGACGCAAGATCAAGGTCGCGGTCAAAGCCAGCGCGAGCGAGACGGTCACGGTCAGGCTGAGTGGCAAAATCTCGATAGCGGCGAAGGGCAAAGCGAAAAGGTCCTACAAACAAAAGTCCTACAAACTAAAGAGCGTAACCGTGCAGCTGCCGGCGGGAGCTCCAAAGAGCGCGACCTTGACACCCAAAGGCAAGAAGGCAACGAAGGCAATCCTCAGCGCTCTCGCAGCCAAACTCAAGGTGAAGGCGAAAATCAGCGCTAAGTTTGCCGATGGGGCCGGAAACACGGCCACGAAAACGGTATCCGTCAAGCTGAAGTAAGCGGCCCCTCGATCTGATCGGTCGCCGCTCAGTTTGGCGGTCGGTGAATGGGTTCAGGATCCGCCAATGACAGGGTGCCGCGTCGGGTTCTCCACCGGGATAACGGTTCACCGGCACCGCAGCGGATGTAAAGCGCTCGGCTAGTCTCGTGAGTCAGAATTTCGGGGCCACCTCGCAACGC
>JBAVGD010000356.1:0-2283 GCA_049684635.1 Solirubrobacterales bacterium
TTCATATTCTTCGTGGGAGTGCAGCCGGGGACCCCGGTCGAGCGGCTGCTCATCAATCGAGGCTACCTCAAGGCAAACTACAACCCGCTCACCTTCAATCCGTTCCTGATCAAGCGGCTGCTCTACAATCCGCAGCCGCTCGGCCGGATCATCGCCCGCGCCTATCTCGAGGCAGTCGAGACGATCTCACCCAGCGGCGACTATGTCGGCCGGTCGACCCTGGACATCCTCGATCGGGAACTGGCCAAGCCCGAAACGGCCACCATCATGGATGCCCCCGCGGATCCAATAACGCCATTTCGGGAAAGGTGCGCCTGAAGTCGCTGCTGGCGCTCCAGCCACACGTCCGATGATGCGAAATTAGACCCGCGCGGCATGCGCTCGATCAAAACCATGCCCTTCAGTGTTGCTAGCTCGTCAAGTTGACCGGTTTATGTAGCTCTTGAGTTGTCCGCTTCGTGGTGGCTTGCGGCGCTCGTGGAAGCGTGGCACGGCGCTTGGCGGTTGGGCTGAATGTTGGTGCCCTTTTGATCGTAATCGGCGAGGCGATGCGGTCCGAGGAAGACGGCGAGGGTGGCGTCGGGATATTCGTGGACACGCACGGTGGCTTTGACGAAGTGGGGTCGCAGATGGCTGGGCGGGATCTGCAAGCAGAGCCCATGCCACTGGATGGTGTTGTCATTGCCAACCCGTCGCTCGCCCTGGATGCAGAGGATCTCGCGCCAGGCAGCAGCGGTGTCGGCGACGAAGGCGCAGCCCGGCTGCTCGGCGGCGACCGCGAAGGCGGCATTGTGGCTGGGGATGTAAGTTTCGGCGAGCCAGCGGTTGGCGCGCTCTATGCTGGTGATCCCAGCGAGTCTGAGCTCTTTGGGCAGACGGTCTTGCAGCGTGCGGAAGGCTCGCTCCGAGCGGCCGCGCGCCTCGGGCGAGTAGGCGGCGATGTGCTGGATGCCGAGCTGCGCCAGCGCACGTCCGACCTGGGTGGGTAGTGCTCGCGAAACCGGCTCGCCGGCCTTGGGCGTGCGGAAATAGTGGCCACCGCGGTCGGTATAGAGGCTGCAGAACAGGCCGTGCCGCTCGATCACCTCGCCCAGCCCGCGAAAGCTCGAGGCGGTGCCCTCTTCCTCGACCAGGAAGGCCGAGTAGATCGCGCTGGTCGCATCCTCCAGTGTCACCACGAGGTCGTAGCTGCGCCGATCGCCAGGCAGCCAAGCATGCTTGGAGGCATCCTGGTGCAGCATCATGCCCACCATCGGTCGGCGTGGCCGCTTCTTGCGATGCGCCGAGCGCCCTACCGCCGGGCGCACCAGACCCGCTCGGTGCAGGTGCACCTTGGTCACCGTATAGCCCAGCTTGTAGCCGTGCCGCTTCACCAGCTGCTCGTGGAAATGCTTCACTGTGAAGTCCGCGTAACTCCCCCGATACAGATCCAGCATCCGCGCAATCTCCGCGACACCCGCGCGCCGACCAGATGGCTTGCCCAGTCGACGATCCTGCAGACCCGACGGACCTTCCTCCCGAAGCCGATCGCGCCAGCGCCGAAACGTCCGCTCTCCTACCCCAAGAAATTCCGCCGCTTCCAACTGGCTCAGCTCGCCTCGCTCGTGACGCTCCAGCAGTCCCTCAATCCGCATCTGTCGAACTCCTTGCAGCACTCTCGTCCGGTCCATCCCCACCCCCTGGTTGGAGCAGTTCTAGAACCGGACAGATCACGAGCTACATACTCCGGACAGATCACGAGCTAACTACACGCGGCGGAAGCGGCGATTGCCACTCGGTCGTGGCGGTCCCATAATCGAAACACCAGGGGGAGCCGGAGACGGCTGAGAGGTCCCGCGTCGGGGACGACCCCCATAACCTGATCCGGGTCATGCCGGCGTAGGGATGGGCGTTACGTCATGCGCAGCCGCGGCGTCGGCGAGTTATCGTCCATTTCGGTTTGGCGAAAGCGCGCGCGCGAGGCGTGGCGATGACCCCCGCCGTCGTCGGCCTGGTTCTCTGCGCCGCCGTCATGCATGCCGGTTGGAATGCGCTGCTGCGGAGCGGCACCGACCGCATGTGGTCGCTGACAGTCATGAGCCTCGCCATGACCGTGGTCGCGATTCCCGCCGCGCTCCTGCTGCCGCTGCCCACGTCCGCGAGCTGGCCCTACATCGGCCTCTCCTCCGTGCTGCAGCTCGCCTACAGCTTGTTTCTGATCCGGGCTTATCGCCACGGCGACCTCGGCCAGGTCTATCCGATCGCGCGCGGCTGCGTTCCGCTGCTGGTCACTCTGGGCGCGGC
>JBAVGD010000357.1:0-2369 GCA_049684635.1 Solirubrobacterales bacterium
CACCGGAAGCCGAAAGAAGACGCTGACCCAGGCCAGGCGCGTCGATGTCGAGACCGCGGGCGTCGAAACCGCGACGGCGTCCCTCGGCCTCTCGGAATGCGCCGGCGAGACGATCGGATTTGCCGGCCCCTCGAGTTGAGATTGCCGTACCACGCGGCCAACGCGGTTGCGTCCGTCGGCGCTTTGTGATCCAATGCGCAAAATTCGTAAGTTAGCGAAACCCAGGCGATTTGAAGGGGAGCGGAGAATGAAGAAGCGCTACGTGGTTTTTGGATTGAGTGTCGTTCTTGCCTTGGCGCTTGCCGTCCCCGCCCTCGGCGGCCCGACGAACCCGATTGCCTCGGTGTCCGCGAGCGTCAAAAGCATCGCCAACAAGGCGCTGAAGAAAGCCAAGCAAGCGCAGAACACGGCCAACACCGCCCAGGGCGCCGCCAACAACGCCCAGACCTCGGCCGACAAAGCCCTAGCCGAAGCTAAAAAAGCGCTGACCGCGGGCAACAACGCCCAGACCTCGGCCAACACCGCCAAATCGGTCGCTGATGCGGCCAAAGCGGCCGCAGCCGCGGCTCAGTCGGCGGCCGACTCGGCCAACGCCAACGCCAACACGCGGGTCAACGGCTCGACCGAGGTGATCGGCACGATCGGCACCTCGAACACGACGACTCCCAAGTCGTCGAGCGTCAGCTGCCCGGCCGACCAACCCGTCCTCAGCGGTGGCTACTTCATCGAAGGCGAAAGCAACAAGATAACCGTCGTGGACAACAACAACCAGCTCTACGGCCACGGCTGGTTCGCGACCGCCGAAACGATCTCTGGGCTCGGAACCCCGACCTGGCGGATCACGGCGATCGCGATGTGCGGCACTCACTAGCAGCGAACGCCCCCTCGAAAGCTGAAGCGGATAGAGCCCCCGGTCCGGGGGGCTCTTCGCGTCTAGGGGTCCCTCGCGCTTTCCCGCTGGGCAACCGATTGGCGCCGGCCGTGGTCGTCCTACTGGCGCTGGTCGTGCGCATCGTCGTGATCGCGGCCGATGGCGACTACAGGCCGGCCAACGACGCCTTCGAGTACGACTACCTGGCCCGCTCGGTCGCCGCGGGCGACGGCTATCCTCGCTCGGGATACCTGCTGCAGGGTGGTCCGACCGCTATCCGCGGGCCCGGATACCCCTATCTGCTCGGCGGCATATACGCCTTGAGCGGTGACAGCATCGCCGCCGGCCGTCTCGCCGGCGCCCTCCTGGGAGCGCTAACTGTCTTGCTCCTCTACCTCATCGCGAAGAGGATCTGGGGAAGACGGGTGGGCCTCACGGCCGCGGCGATGGCGGCGGTCTTCCCGCCCCTGGTGTTGCTCAGTCGCGAACTGTGGTCGGAGTCGCTCTTCATCGCACTCGAGCTCGGGACGGTGCTGTGCGTGCTCAACTTCCGCAGATCGGGCGGCGCGCTGCGCTGGGCGGCCGCGGCGGGCGTCCTCTGCGGGGTCGCGGCGCTGACGCGCAACACCGCCCTCGCCCTGCTGGTCTGCATCCCGCTCGGCGCCTTGACCATGAGGCCTCTCCTGCGACCCAGGGCTCTTCTGGCCCCCGCCCTCGTCCTCGCCTGCGCCGCGATCGCGATCGCGCCGTGGGCCCTGCGCAACGAGGCTCGGTTCGGCAGCTTCGTCCCGCTGACCACGAGCGCCGGCATCACCGCGGCGGGCGTCTACAACGCGACCTCATACGGTGACGCGGACACCCACGGCGCCTGGCGGGACCCACAGATCGTGCCCCGCTTCACGCCGCTCTTCGTCGAAGCGGGGGCCGACGAGGCAGATGTCGACGCGACCCTCCGTCGTGAAGCACGCGAGTTCGCCTGGGCGCATCCGGGCTACGTGGCCGAGGTCTTCGCCTGGAACGTGATCCGCATGTTCGAGCTCGCCGGAGGCTCGGTCGTCGACCGCGGCGGCCAGGCACTCGACGACCGCGGCATTGGGGCGGCCGACCCCTCGGCGGAGCGCGCCGGCCTTGCGATCGCAGCTATGCTCGCTGTGCTCGGTGCGTTCGCCTTGGCTCGATCCACATCCCGGAAGGCCGATGGGGTGCCACGCATCCCTCGGGGACCGCTCTTCCTCTGGCTCGTTCCCATCCTGATGATCGTCGCCACCGCACCCCTCAACGGCCTCCCCCGCGACCGCCTGCCGACCGACCCCTTCTTGTTGATCCTCGCGGCGATCGGTTTCACCTGGCTGTGGGACCGGCTGCGGCCACCGAACGAGGCCACGGCGTGAGGCGCGCTGGCCAAATCGCCGTCGTGCTGGCCGTCGTCGTCGCGGTAACCGTGCTCGCCTCGTGTGGGGAAAGTGGCGAAAACGAACCGAGCGCCGCATCGCAACAG
>JBAVGD010000358.1:0-2552 GCA_049684635.1 Solirubrobacterales bacterium
GCCTTTGGCTGAGGACCTCTACAAGGTGCTGGGCGTCGCCAAGGGTGCCTCCGCTGAGGAGATCAAGAAGACCTACCGGAAACTCGCTCGCAAATACCACCCGGACCGCAACCCGGACGACCCGAAAGCGGAGGAGAAGTTCAAGGAAGTCCAGGGCGCCTACGACACCCTCTCGGATCCGGAGAAGCGCAAGGAATACGACGCGGGCGGGCTCTTCGGCGGCTTCGGCGGCGGCCCGGGAGGAGCCGGCGGAGCGCCATTTGGCCGTGGAGGGCCGGCTTTCGGTGCCGACCTCGGCGACATCTTCTCCAACATCTTCGGCCGCGGCGGGGGACGCCCTCAGTCCCAGCAGGTACGCGGGCGTGACCTCGAAACGGAGGTCAGCCTCAGCTTCGACCAGGCAATCAACGGCACTCAGATCAGCGTCAATGTCCCGAAGGACGAGCGCTGCCCCACCTGTCACGGAAACGGGGCCAAACCGGGGACCAGCCCCGTCACCTGCCCGCGCTGCGAAGGGCGCGGGATAGACGCTCAGAGCCAGGGGTTTTTCTCGATCAGCCAGCCCTGCCCGCAGTGCGGCGGTAGCGGTCAGATCATCGAGAACCCCTGCCCGACCTGCGGCGGCTCCGGATTGACGCGGCAGACAAAACGCTACAAAGTCAGAGTCCCCGCGGGGGTCAAGAACGGAACGCGGATCCGCCTCGCGGGCAAGGGGGAGGCCGGGCCGCGGGGCGGGCCGCCCGGGGACCTCTACGTGACGACCCGCGTCGGCTCCTCACCCGTCTTCAAGCGACTCGAGGGCGGCAACCTCGAGGTTACGGTGCCAATCACGATCGCCGAGGCCCTGCAGGGAGCGACGATCGAGGTGCCCACGCTTCAGGGCAGCAAGAAAATCAAGGTCCCAGCCGGCACCAAGCACGGCACGATCCAGCGCTTGCGCGGCGAGGGGCCGCCGAAGCCCCACGGCAAGGGCCACGGCGACATCCGCTACCGGCTTGAGATCGAGGTGCCACAGAAGCTGACTAAGGAGCAACGCGAGGCGGTCGAGAAGCTGGCCGAGACGCTCAACGGCTCCGAGCCGCGGGCGGAGCTGCTGCGGAGGGCCGGGCGATGAGCCCAGGACGAGCAGGCATGGGGCCCGGCAACGGGCCCCGGCGAGTCCGGCACCAGCGGCTCGAAGCGATGATCGACGCGGAGCGCGGCGTCTACATGATCTCGGTGGCGGCCGAGCTCGCCCACATGCACCCGCAGACGCTGCGGGTGTACGAGGCACGGGGGCTGATCGCCCCCAAGCGTTCGCCGAAAAACACGCGGCTCTACTCGCAGCGCGATGTCGAACGCCTGCGCCGCATCCAGCAGATGACCTCGGAGCTGGGACTGAACCTGGCCGGCGTCGAGATCGTCCTGGAAATGGAAAGACGGGTGGAAGAGGTCAAAGCCGAGCTGGAGCGGATGCGGCGACGGGCCGAGCAACTGGAACGGAAATCCTCGAGGAAGGACGGCCCCTGATGCAACCGGACCGCTTCACAACCAAAGCCGCCGAAGCGGTGCAGGACGCGGTGCGGCTGGCCTCGGCCCTGCGCAATCCGGAGGCCGTCCCGGCTCACCTGCTGATCGCGCTCCTCGCCCAGGAGGAAGGCCTCGCCGTGCCGATCCTGCAGAAGATCGGAGCCGACCCAGCCGGAGTTCGGTCGCGAGCCGAAGCGACGGTCCAGCAGCTGCCGGCGCTGGGCGGCGAGGAGCAGGCCGAAGCGCAGGTTTCGGCCGCCCTGCGAAACACACTCGGGCAGGCCGAGCAGGAGATGAAGAAGAGGGCGGGGGACGAGTACATCTCGACCGACCACTTCCTGCTGGCGCTCACCGACAAGGGTTCCGGAGTCGCCGACATTCTGCCCGGCCGTGACTCGCTGGAAAAGGCAATCGCCGAGGTCCGGCCGCGCCCCGTCACCTCGCCGGAACCCGAGGCGACCACCCAGGCGCTGGAGAAATTCGGCGCCGACCTAACCGCCCTGGCAGACGAAGGCAAGCTCGACCCCGTGATCGGGCGCGACGAGGAGATTCGCCGCGTGATCCAGGTCCTCTCCCGCCGGACCAAGAACAACCCCGTGCTGATCGGCGACCCCGGCGTCGGCAAGACCGCGATCGTCGAGGGGTTGGCGAAGCGGATCGTCGACGGCGACGTGCCGGACAGCCTGCGCGACCGCCGGGTGATCGCGCTGGATATCGGCTCCCTGCTCGCGGGGTCCAAATACCGCGGCGAGTTCGAGGAGCGACTGAAGGCGGTGCTGTCCGAGGTGCAGGAGGCAGAGGGCCAGATCGTCCTCTTCCTCGACGAGCTCCACACCATCGTCGGGGCCGGCGCCGCCGAAGGCGCGGTTGACGCGGCCAACCTGCTGAAGCCGATGCTTGCCCGCGGCGAGCTGCGTGCGGTCTGCGCCACCACGCTCGACGAGTACCGCAAGCACATCGAGAAGGACGCGGCGCTCGAGCGGCGCTTCGCGCCCGTGCTCGTCGGCGAGCCGTCCGTGCCCGACACGATCGCGATCCTGCGC